>DASPJH010000064.1:0-10046 GCA_035628715.1 Bacteroidia bacterium | reverse complement strand
AGCGGGCAGGTTCGTCGGTGGCTGCACTGGCGGGTAAATACCTCAAAAAATCGGTAATGGAGCTAGGCGGCAGCGATGCTTTTGTGGTGCTTGAAGACTGTGATTTTGAACCGGCGCTGAAAGCCGCCCTTCGTTCGCGGTTTCAAAACAGCGGGCAAAGCTGTATATCAGCCAAACGGTTTATAGTGAGGAAAGAAGTAGCTGAGCAATTTACCACCCGCATGCTGGAAGGAGTACTAAAACTTAAGCACGGCAATCCATTGGAAAATGACACGAACCTGGGCACACTTGCCCGTCCGGATTTGGCTGATACGGTGCTGAAGCAGGTTAATAAAACGCTGGAGCAGGGTGCGCAACTGGTTACCGGCGGCAATAAACTGGCCGATGCGGTGGTAGCTCCCACCATACTTACCAATGTCCCGCTGGATTCGCCTGCTTTTGCCGAAGAAGTTTTTGGCCCGGTAGCTCCTGTTTTTGTGGTGGATAGTGATGATGAGGCATTGAAGCTGGCAAACGGAACCAAATACGGCCTGGGCTCATCGGTATGGACAAAAAACGAAAACCGGGCCCGCTATTTTGCCGAAGGCATTAACAGCGGGATGGTGTACATTAATGAAATGGTCCGCTCAACGCCTGAACTGCCTTTCGGGGGAATAGGCTATTCCGGCTACGGTCGTGAGCTTTCTGAGTTTGGGATTACCGAGTTTGTGAATATTAAAAGTATTGTAACCGGCAAGAAATAACCCTGCCGTTCGATTTGTAATCGCCCGAATTTAAATGTTCAGGAGTGCAAATCCGAAACGGAAAGAAATTTAGTATAATTATCCTCATTACATCTATAATTTTTTATTGTATAATGGGGCACACCCGCTTTCTTTTCCAATTGCTGCCAGTGGCTTACAGTAAATTGTTTCTACATAATTTTATTTGTCAAATTCGTATTGTACAAAGCTGCATTTTAAGGTATATATGGTATCTTTGAGTAAACTGCACATATGAGAAAGCTTCTACTAACGGTTTTATTTTTTGTAACAAGCGCTGTAATCCTTCGTGCCGACCACGTGGTAGGCTCGGATATAGTGTATAAATGCCTTGGGAACGGTAAGTACGAGATTATATTTAAGTTTTACAGGGATTGTAACGGCTGTAACGTAGCCGGTGGGGGTGGGGGTGGAACAGGTGCATCCTGTCCGCACCCGGTTCTCGATATCAAAGGCGACAACGGAAGTTGTAACGGTCAAAGCCTGGGTACTGTTAGCATAACCAGGCAATCCATAACGGATATAACGCAGCTGTGCGGTTCAACCAAAAGTAAGTGTGAAAACGGTTCGTTTCCATACGGTATCGAAGAGCACCTGTATACCGGTATAGTAGATTTTTCAGCCCGGATTGCACAAGGCTGCTGCAAATTTAAAATATCAACCACCATATACGTTCGTTCCACCACTATAAGCACCGGTGCAGCCAATGCCGGTTTTTATACCGATGCCACCATTGATGCCTGCAACGGTATTTGTAACAGCTCTCCCTCTTATACCAGCCATCCCGTGGCAATTATATGCGTAGGCCAGGATTTTGTTTTTAATAACGGGGCCCTTGATACCATTGATGTAGGAGATTCTTTGTCGTACGCACTCGCACCTGCCTACCAGGGTGCTGGCTCACAGGTAGGGTATACCGGCAGCTTTTCGCCCACTACACCCATGTCGTTCCTTGGTTTTCCAAATGTTAGCCTTAATCACCCTGCGGGTTTCAGGCTTGATCCTGTTACAGGCGATTTAAGCTTTCGTCCCACTAAGCTGAACGAAACCGGTGTAATTGTAATTGAAGTGACCGAGTGGCGGCGGATAAACGGGGTAATGACCGTAGTAGGGGTCACGCGGCGGGATATGCAGGTGATTGTCGTCAATTGTCCAGATAATAAAATCCCGATAATATATCCGCCATTTACCGCAAATGCGTGCGCAGGCCAGCAGGTTTGCATGGATATAAGAACCTACGACAACGATAGTACGCGGGATACAGTAAAAATATCGTGGAACCGGGGTATACCCAAGGCTACATTTACGCATAACAACGGAACGGTAAGATTTGCCTCGGGAACTGTGTGCTGGACTCCGGGCGAGGCCGACGTAAGCAATATTCCGCATACTTTTACCATAACAGCCAGGGATAATGCTTGTCCGCTAAACGGTTCAGCCATCCGGGCGTTTTCAATTTATGTAAAAGAATCACCCAAGGCTACCCGGGTACTCACAAAGCTTTCCTGCGGGATGGTGACGGTTTCCGCTACCCCTGCCAAGACTTATCCGGGACTTAGTTATGAGTGGAGGGTAAGGGATTCTGTAGAAAAAACTTACTTCATTTCAGGCAAATCCAGCGATACCATACAAATGAGGCCGGGGCAAAATATCGCTACCCTGGTATTGCGTACCAGCACACCCTGCGTAAACGCGTATGCCGATACCATATTTATTGACCCTTATGTACAGGTAACTCTCCCTGAGGATACATTTCTTTGCGCAGGCAGCTCAATTGCACTGAATGCTGAAACCAAACTGGGAACTCCTGATTATAACTATAATTGGAACTTCGGGGATACAGCTAAGGCAATAAATGTTGAACTTACCAGCGATACCAGCCTGTATGTATCTGTAACAGATGCCGAGGGCTGTACCCATGCAGATACCATACACATGAAATACAAGCCCTTGCCAAAGGTTTCGCTGGATACCGGCGCAAGGATTTGTTATAACAGCCAGCTGGAACTTGACCCGGGCAACGATACATTCCCCAGTCATTACCGGTATTTATGGAATACAAATGACACCAGCCGTAAGATTACTGTTAACGACAGTAATACATACACAGTAAGGGTAAAGGATTCTGAAGGTTGTATGTCTTATGACACGTTTAAATTGTATGTAAATACGGTGCCCATTAATGCAGGCTCCAATACAGAGGTTTGCTATGCCGATACGGTATTCCTTAAAGGTACGGGCGCCGATTCCTACAGATGGTATAAGCTGCCGGGCACTTCAGTCGTATCCTCATTTTCATCTATGTTTGAAATACTTACCGCACCCGCGGACTACAGATTGTGGGGGAGCCGGACATACAACGGATTAACGTGTGAAAATGAAGACACCATTTCTGTAGCCATTAACCAGCTGCCAACGATAAACTTTGCCGCCATTAAGCCGCGATGCGAGAATGATGCTCCGTTTAACCTGAGCGAGGGGCTTTCCTTCCCCACTCTTACCAGCGGTACCTGGAAATGTATTGACGACCCTGACTGGGTACAGAATAATACCTTCTTTCCTGATTCAGTTCCCGTTCCCGCAAGCACCGGACAAAAAACCATCGGGGTTATTTATGAGGTAGCCGATAATAAAGGCTGCGTAAAAACGGCTAACACAACCTTTATTGTTGTCAGGCTGCCGGAGGTAGTGCTTAAGGATACATCTATATGCGGGGATAAAGGAAAGGTTACACTTTTAGACCTTACCAAAGCGCCTACTACCTCGGCTCCCGGAACCTGGAAATGGACCAGTTCAAATGGTTCGTCGGGTCTTGAAGGCAGTGGTAAACCAGCGTTGTTTGATCTGAGCCTTGTGCCGCAAACCTTTACCTATAACATTTGCCTGGAGCTTACCAACCTGTTTGGTTGTGTAAACAGCAACTGCCTTAACCTTACATCGAGGCCTGTGCCTATCGTTTTTGCAGGCAACGATATTGACAAGTGCGGTAATGATACCATTTTCAAACTGAATTCTGTGCCAACCGGAGGATTATGGCAAACTGCTACAGGTGGACTTGTAGGCGCTGATTTTTTTAATCCAAGGTTAGTGCTGTCCGGTCAAAACCACAGTCTTACCTATACGTACGACATTCCGGGAAACAACTGCCCGGTTACTGATACGCTTTTAATTAATGTCAGACCTATTCCCGGCCTTAGTATTAATAACCCCGGCTCATTCTGCTCCGATACAGGAGTTATACAACTAATGAGCCTGGTGAATCCTAAAGGAGGGTCCTGGTCAGGTATCGGCACCAGCCCTTCGGGCGCTTTTAATACGCCTGAGTACCTTGGCTTGAATGATGTAAGGTATGATTATACGGATGCTGCGGGTTGCAGAAACTTTATAACTGCCAGCTTTAATGTGCAGGTGCGCCCGGCCATTGATATCATTCTGCCGGATGCCGTATGTGTGGGCGTACCTATTGATTTAGAAGCTGCTACAGAAAACAGTTCGGGTATTTCGTGGACTGCGGAAGGAGACGGAAACTTTACAGCTCCGGCCTCATTACAAACACAATACCGCCCGGGCCCTACAGACGGTGAAATAGTATTTGTAACGGGTACTGCTGCCGGCATTGGGGTTTGTAAAGCTATATCAGAAAGAGTACAGCTGAATATTTTCCCGGTTCCATCATCGGTTATCACAGTAGACACCTCACAAGGCTGCGAACCGCTGACGGTAAGCTTCCAGGGCACTACTGATTTGCCTGATAATGCCGGATACCTTTGGAATTTTGATGATGTTCAAAGCGGAAGTAATACCGCCACTACTCCAAATGTATCGCATACCTTTAACCAGAATGGTAGTTATTCAGTAACACTGAAAGTCACTTCAAAAGACAATTGCAGCAATACTTCCAATCCTCACCTTATTACTGTGCATCCTATGCCGCAGGCTGCCATAGATGCCGATAACTGGATAACTACAATTGTTCAGAATACAGTGCAATTTTATGACCGGACCACTATTGATAATCCAGGAATAATAACTTCCTACCTGTGGAATTTGGGTGACCCCGACAGTACTATTTCAACCGATAGAAACCCCAGGTTTGAATATCCTAAGGATTCAGCTGATTATTATATAACTCTTGAAGTGGTTTCTGATAAAGGCTGTGCTGCCAGGGTAGGGCGTGAGCTGGTGATACTTCCCGAGCTTACGGTGTTTATTCCAAATGCGTTCGTTCCTGATTTTGCAGGGCCGGCTGACAATAACCGCTTCTACGTAACAGCTAACGACTTCACCAATTTCCGGTTGGAAGTGTTCACCCGTTGGGGAGAAAAAGTATATGAGTCAATAAACATAAATGAAGGATGGGACGGTAAATTCAAGGGTGAATCCGTTCAGCAAGACGTGTATTTTTACCTGGTAACCATAACTTCAATTTACGGAAAAACCCATTATTTTAAAGGCACTGTAACCTTGCTGAGATAATACCGCCAGGTGGCTAATCAGCCTGTACGGGCCTAAAATATTAAACTTCGCAAATATTTTTGGCCCATATCATTTATATGTTATGTAAAGGTATATTTGATATAAAAACTGCCTATGGGTGAAATTTCTACTAATCCGTCACAAGTGAAATTAGAAAAAGGCTGGCTTGAGGTGCTGGGCCAGGAATTTGAAATGACTTATTTTCAGCAACTTAAGACATTCCTCCTGGAGGAGAAAGCTAAACATACTGTGTATCCGCCCGGAAGCATGATTTTCAGTGCGTTAGACTTAACTCCCTTCGACCAGGTAAAGGTGGTGCTAATCGGCCAAGACCCGTATCATGGCCCCGGGCAGGCTCATGGCCTGTGCTTTTCGGTGCCCGATGGGGTGAAACAGCCGCCCTCGCTGGTAAACATCTGTAAAGAGATTTCACACGATTTAAAAATTCCTATGCCGGCTAATAAGGGCAACCTCGAATCATGGGCCAGGCAGGGCGTGTTGCTGTTAAACGCAACGCTTACTGTGCGCGCTAATTCTGCCGGTTCTCACCAGGGCAAAGGCTGGGAGCAGTTTACCGATAAGATAATAACCGAGGTATCGGAAAAGCATACGGGACTGGTGTTTTTATTATGGGGACGGTTTGCCCAAAATAAGGAAACCCTTATAGATACTACAAAGCACCATGTTCTGAAGGCGGCGCATCCATCACCCTTTTCAGCATATAACGGTTTCTTTGGCTGCGGTCATTTTTCAAAAACCAACGAACTGCTGGTTTCCCAAGGGAAAGAACCTGTTAACTGGGAACTTTCGTAAATAAAAAAACCCGCATTTGCGGGTTTTTTATATATCGGTTTACTGTGAAGTATTAACGGAACAGGTTCTGGTATTCAGCTTTGTCTTTATAGTTGCGGAATTCCAGGTCATCCTTAGCCTGGTCTTTTAGGGTTGGATCCATTTTAAAGGCCTGGGCAAGGTTGGTAGTTACACCTTCTGCGTTGTTTTTGCGGGCAGCAGTTACAGCCATCAGGTAGTAAGTGGCTCCGTCTTTCTTGTCAGCAGGGATACAGTTAAAAGTCCTTTCAGCATTGTCGTACTCGCCTTTCAGCAGGTAAGCCAAACCTACGTTATAGCGGCAGGTAGTACCGCTGTAGCTGTCAATGGCTTTGTCGTATTTACCCATGCGGGTATATAGTGTTCCCAGGTTATAATCAGGCTTAACATTTACATCGTTGCGAGATTTTGCAGCGGTGTATTTAGCTTCTGCCTCTGCATACTGGTTTTTCATTTTGTAAGCAACACCCATGTTGTTAAGCACAGCAGCATTATCAGGAGAAAGCTGGTCAGCTTTTTCAAGGTTTTTAGTAGCCTCATCCACTTCACCTGACATCAGGTTAACGGCGGCCAGGTTGTTGTAACCTCTCCAGTCATCGCTGTATTTACCTACATAGTATGAGTAGATACGTTTTTTCTCTTTATTATCAGTAGTGATTTTAGCAAGTTGAAGCACTTCAGCCTGGCTCAGGTCATCCAGTGAGTTAGCCATAGCTTTCAGCTCTTCATCAGTTCTTAAACCACCTTTAGCTGTAAACACTATTTGGGTGCGGCGCAGTTTGGGCAACATGTAGGTCTTCATTTTTTCGTAAGACTTAGCATGATTGGCTTTGATGCGGGCTTCTTTTTCATCATCGCTGATGTTGCTGTTCATTATATTAAGAATAGCATCTTTATCTTCCAGGTCAGATGCCTGTACAAGGGCTTTCCATCCGTTCCAGTCTTCAGTGAAATGGTTGGCAGCCTTAAAATTGCTGTCATACATTTCATAACGACCTACCTTTTTAAGGTGTTGCTGGAACCATTTTACAGTAGCGTCCGAACGGTCTTTTGAAAGCTCTTCGTTAAAGGCCATTTCACCGTCAGGAGAAGCGTATGAATTAAAGTTTAGTCCGATAATTTCAAACTCAGGATTTTTCAGCAGGCCACTTAATGAGTCAATGCTGGCCTTATTATTAATTTCAGCGTTCCTGTCCCTGAAGTTAGGGTTAAAATTAGCACTGTTTACGAGGTAATGAACCTCAACAGTTTGAGTTTTATTAACCGGTACATATTCATCAACTGAAATGGCTACATCATCATCAGCTTTCAGCATGCGTGAAGTGGTAATGATACCATCAGCTACCAGGTATTCTTTGTCAACAGTTATACAAGTGTTCAGTTCCCTTTCGTCGCCTTCAATCATCACTGTAGCATCAGCCACCAGTTTAGATTTTTTCATTTTAGGATCATAGGCAAAACTACCGGGCAGGGTGACAGTACCAGTTTCGCTGTCAACCTTGGCTGCCTTAACAGTTTTAGGAGGAAGCGAAATAGTATCGCCTTCATATTGCAGCACAGGCTCTATTTTTACAGCCGCTTTCTTGTTGAATTTTTTTGGCGGTGTAACTTTAATCTGATAAGCAACCGAGTCACCGTGCACTTCCAATACGCTGGGTTCTCCTTTAATCTCGCCTTCTTTTTCAAATTTCTTCGCCGCTTTCTTGATTGGGTTACATGCCGCCATAGCAAGCAATGCGAATGCTATTACAGGCACAATTACTGACTTCATGCTAATTAATTTCATAAGTTTTTTTACGCTTATATCGCTGTGTAAAAATCTGATCCCTGCAAATGTATACATTTTTCAATTAATGCTTTTTAAATTTTTTTCAATTAAGTTCTTTTTAATCTCTATATATTAATTAATAGTTTAACAACGAATAGCTGCCAATGTTTTCAAACACTGGCATTCTGCCCATAAATTCCGTATGTTTGCCCGGCATGGCAAACACGGTGGTTAACATCCACGACACTAACATCTTTCAGAGCAACGGAAGCCTCATACTTCAGGACCTGAATCTTGAAATTGAGCAGGGGGAGTTTGTTTATTTAATAGGTAAAACCGGTAGCGGTAAATCATCACTCCTTAAAACTTTATATGGAGAATTGCCCGTAAAAGAAGGAAATGTGGACGTGGCAGGATTTAATCTGAAGGGTATAAAAAGAAGGCAAATTAGTAAACTACGCCGTAAACTCGGAATTGTTTTCCAGGATTTCCAGTTATTATACGACCGTACTATTTTTGATAACCTTGATTTTGTTTTGCGTTCCACCGGTTGGAAAAGCAAGCAGGAAAGGTCACTACGCATAAAGGAAGTGCTGAAGGAAGTAGGGTTGGGAACCAAGGAGCACAAAATGCCCCACGAAATGTCAGGGGGTGAGCAGCAGCGGGTTGTGATTGCCCGTGCGCTTTTAAACAGGCCCGAGCTGCTGATAGCCGACGAGCCTACCGGTAACCTGGACCCGGAAGTTTCTGACGATATAATGCAGGTACTGAGGCAGATAAACAAGGAAGGAACGGCTGTGGTGATGGCCACACATGATTACCGCCTCATTAATAAGTTTTATGGCAAAGTATACCGCTGCGAAGCCGGTAAGGTATACCCATCAACTGTAGACTAATTCTAATTCTTCCGTTATTAATTTTATATTTTGTGAATTGGAAAAGATTTTTTCAAGCACTGCGCTGCGTTTATTAATATCTGATTCATTAAAGCTGGCAGTCCATAGTTTTTTAATGGTTTTTATAAAATCTTCGGGTTTATTGGCCATTGTGCATAGCTCCTGTAAACCTGTATTCTTTACCATTTTATCGTTAACTACGCAAAACCGGCCTTTATACAGGCTATTGATAAGTTTTAGTTTTATACCCGTGCTTTGAAATGTTGGTAAAACATTAATATGGGCATTTTTTATAAGCGATAGTATTTCATCGGCTCCGGCTTTATCATTAAGAGTTATGTGCGGGTATTTTTCGATTTCTTTTTTTAATGTTAAAGACGGATTGTTTCCGGCAATTACTGCGGGGTATTTAAGCCGGGAGAATACATTTTTTACCAGGAAAAGCGCTGCTTCATCGTTTTCTCCCACACCCAGGTTACCGTGGTAAAACAGGTATTCGCCCCTTCCTGTTTTGATGTTTACACTTTTATTTGGGTGGAAGGCGGGCAGGTAAATTGCATTTTTATAATGCCGGCTGAAATGCTTGTAATCATTTGGCGATATAGCAGCAATAAGATTGGCATGTTTAAGCGTGCTCTCAAATTTTTTAAGGCGCTCGCTCTCCAGCCTGAAAAAGTACTTTTTGAAAAAATGGTCTTCCACCATTTCCAGGTTTTTATAGTAATCGTGTTCCACATTGTGGGTACGCACAATTTTAAACCGGTCTTTCAGCGATTCATGGGCCAGGTAATAGCAGCAATGCAGGCCCTCAAACAAAATAGGAAAATCGTTTGCGTTCAGGTTTTCCAGCATGGCCGTGGTGTTACGGGTAGCAACTATATAAGGCAGCTTGCCATAAAACGGGTTGCGGAAGGTGCGGCGGGGATAATACTTAACCGTTTTGCATATTTTTTTAAGCTCAGCTGCGTGGCTGCGGCCATACTGGTAGCAGTGCAGGTGTATCTGCCAGCCCTCTTTGTGCAGGGCTTCCAGCTTATAGTAAATGTCCACCACGCCACCGTAACTGGGCGGGCTGGGAACATCAAATGCTACTACGTTAATCTCTTTATCGTACATTTTTATAAAACTCCACCAACTTCAGTTCCTCGTTTTCCCAGTTTAGTATATACCGGGCAGCCAGGCAGTTTTCCTTAAGTCCCAAATAAAGTTCCCTGTCGGCAGCCAGCAGTTTTACCTGCTCAGCTACTGATTGCGGACTGGCATCAGCGAATACCATTACTTTATACTGTTCGTTCATCCGGGCGTATTCCGGAA
>DASPJH010000063.1:0-4352 GCA_035628715.1 Bacteroidia bacterium | reverse complement strand
GGTAGTGTTTAAATACACACGCCTTCCATCAGAACCTATTGACAAAACATTAAAAAACTATACCAGCAGGGTAGAGCTTGCTTTTGCCGGTGAAAATGCCCAAAAAATGGCCGAGTATGAACAAAAAGTGAAAGAGGCCGAAGAGAAATACGAAAAAGACATGCTGGTGTGGAAGGAAGAAGATAAAAAGGCAGAGGAGGTTTACCAGAAGGAACTTGCAGAATGGAAAATTGAAGATGATAAAGCCGAGCAGGTTTACCAAAAAGAACTTGAGGAATACAACAAAAAATCGTCAATAAAAAAATTGGCCGACAAAGAATTGCACAATGAGGGAAAACCTACCAAACGGTCGCCCCAGAAACCTTATAAGAGAACTCCCACGATGCCCAGGAAAGACCTGCCTGAAAAACCTGATGTGCAAAAAGCATACGATACCGATCTTCTTGCCAATACTTATATTAAACTGCAAGGCTTTAACAAGGCTGCTGATAATGCAGTGCTGGTAACTGTAACCCTTTACGGTTTTGAATGCCTTGAACCGGAGCTTATTACTACTACAAAAAGCGAACTGAACAGCTCGGGAAAAGTATATCACAACGTAAACTATTACCACTACGAAACAAAGTATAAATATCCTATGTCTGTAAAGGTGGAAGTACCTGGTAAAGGCGTTATATACAGCGAATCTTTTACAAAACTTACTGAGTTTAGTATTGCAAAAACCAATACAGCAAAAAACTCTTCGTTTCCCTCAAATAAGGACAGCTACCGCAAATCACTGGAAGATAAAGTGCTGGCTGATAATTTGAAGTATATAGACACAATGGTGAACAGCCGCTTTGGTTACGTGCCGGTGGAAAGGGAAATTAAACTGTACACAGTGAAAAAGGACGAATATATTGACTATAAAAACGCCTTTGATGATGCTATGGCTGGCTACCGCATACTTAGTGAAAACAAAGCCGGCGCACAGGAAAAATTAAAAGCTGCAATTGAACGCTGGGAAAGCGCCATGGCCGAATCTGACCCCGAAAACAGGAAGGCAAGGGTGGATGAGGATGTAACTATAATAACCATTATAAACCTGATGGAAGCCTATATGTGGATGGATGATTATGCGAATGCAGAAAAGTACCTGGATAAATTTAACACTATGGATGCTTCTAAAAAGCAAAAGAAATATGTGAATGAACTGGAAGAACTACTGAAGCTGCAAAAAACCCTTTACACAACAAATAACCAGTAAACCGGGGGGGTTAAACAGATTATATTTTATTGAAGCGAAGCAATCCATTGAGGGGTTGCTTCGCTTTTTTATTTACCCTTTTGAATATATTTTAATAGTGCCGGTAACGGCGTAGGCTTCAAAACTCCTGGGCGGACGAAAAACCCGGGAGAGCAAAAAAAAATCTTAACCGAAAAGGTAACATTTAGGTGTTTTTCCTATTACTATATAAGCAGGGCGGTTACCCTTTTTATCTTGGTTGCTAAAATCATGCGGTAAGTAAAAAGTGTCTACAAAATTGGTCGTAACACCGTAACACCCGTAACAAAAGTTGTTTGAAGCGCGTTTTTCGACGGATATAAAATCCGCCTTGTTGATACCTTCGGAAAGGAAGCAGATATTAAAGGAGCGCTGTGTTTTATACACTTCGCGCAGTTGGCAGATAATTGATGAACATATGTACCCCGGCGATAGTCGTCCTGAGCGTAGTCGAAAGGGTGAAATTTGTTTCAGCATCTCAACTTTCAGGATGGCGCAAAAGTGTCCACAAAATTGGCCGTAACACCGTAACACTTGTAACAAAATTGTTTTACCCAGGGTTTGCAGGATTGAAGAATGGGAAGGATTATTTTGAAAGTTAATGATTGGGAACATTCAATGAAAAAGAAAAAAAACCAGGCGGCGTTGTCGCCCGAATGAAGTATCTGTGGGATGAGCGGAAAACGCAAATGTAACAGCGTAACATGCATGGAGCGAGGTAAATTTTTTCCAATACTTCAAAATATGGTTTCTTTTTTTTTGTAAAAAACAAACCAACATGGAAAACCTGTACATCAATCACTGGGCGGTGCTGGTATGCGCCGCCGCTAACTTACTTTTAGGAGGATTATGGTATTCGCCCGTACTGTTTGGCAAAGCCTGGCAGCGCGAAAACAAGCTAAGTGACGAGCAGCTTAAAAACAGCAACCCGGCCGTTACGTTTACTTTAACTTTCATTCTTTCCTATATCATCAGCTATAACCTGGCTTTTTTCCTCGGCGACAGCAAAACGGATGCTTCCTGGGGCGCTGCCGCAGGTTTTTTGGCAGGCTTTGGGTTTTCGGCACTCATATTTGCCATAATCGGACTTTTTGAGCAACGGTCATTTAAATACATACTGATTAACGGCGGGTTTATTACAGTATACTTCACTATCATTGGATGTATTATAGGGGCCTGGAGATAAATTTATAACTATGGCGAAAACACCGGGAGATTTTGAAAGGGAGTTTATTGCAACGGTAAAAGAAGTTACCGGCAAAACCCTGGAGCAATGGTACGATACCATTAAAGCTTCGGAAAAAAATAAGCAAATGGAAATTATAAACTGGCTTAAAAGTGAGCAGAAATTAAACCATTTGCAGGCGCAGTTGCTTACTGGCCTGTACCTGAACGGCGGTAAGCCGGTTTATACAGACGAGGCCAATCTGCTTGATAATCAGTTTGTTAAACGCGAACCCATGCGACCCTTATACGAGGCTGTTGCAGCCCGGATTACGGCTGATTTTCCCGGCACACAGGTAATACCAAAGAAAACCTATGTATCGTTTACGGCAAAACGCGAGTTTGCCGCTATTAACATTAAAACCAGGGAGTTACGGCTAGGCATGGACTTGGGCGACTTGCCTTTTGACGGCGTCCTGCAAAAATCGAAGCTTACAGGGCCCATGCCCAGGATATCGCACATGGCGGTCATTACTGATGCCGGGCAGTTGGACGAGCTGGTGAAATACCTCCGCCAATCGTATGGGCGGGTAAACAGGTAGGTTACTCCCCCGAGGCGGCTACAAATTTCCCGTGCAACTCCATCACCTGTGGAATAAGCAGGTGTTTGCCATCGTTCTTAATAACGAAGTCGGCACGGTCCAGGCGCTCCTGTTCTGATAGCTGGCTGGCCATGCGCTTTAGTATATCCGCCCGTTTGGCATTGTCGCGGTCCATTACCCGCCTGATGCGGATTTCTTTAGGCGCCGATACGGTGATAACATAGTCAAGGCCTTTGTAGCTTTCGCTTTCATACATCAGGGCAGCCTCCTTAATTACATAGGGCACCCCTTTTTGTGAGGAAGCCCATTTCCTGAAATCATCCTTCACAGCGGGGTGCACAAGGGCGTTCAGCTTCGCTACCTTTGCGGTATCTCCAAAAACCCTGGAGGCCAGCAGGGGACGGTTCAGCTGACCGGTTGTATCGTAAATGTCCGCTCCAAAGTCCTTTTTCAGGGCTTTGATAAGGTCTTTACCGGTATTCATCAGCTCGCGGGCACGCAAATCGGCACTGTACACAGGTATTCCCAGCTGTTGAAATACCCTGCAAACAGTGCTTTTGCCACTGCCAATTCCGCCTGTGACTCCTATTTTCAGCATGGTGTAAAAATAAAAAACTCCGGTTTGTGGCCGGAGTTTAATTTTTTTTAAAGGGATATTATTTTTTGGTGTCGCCCGCCGGGTTATTTAGCGCTTTAGTTGCCTCCATAGATACCGATGATCTCTCAATCCGCATCCTTACACCTTCTTCCAGCTCTATCACCATTGAGGTATCATCCATTTCCACGATCTTACCGTGGATACCGGCAATATTCACAATTTTATCGCCTTTTTTCAGTTCCTCGCGGAATTTCTTCTGTGCCTTGGCTTTACGGGTTTGGGGCAGAATCATAAATACATAAAATACTACCATGATGAGGATAAGAGGAAGGAAACTTCCTAGTCCTCCGCCCCCGCCCTGCGGGCTTCCACCTAATAATAAAATAAATGCTAAACTATTCATTGGTTATTGTTTGTTCTCTTCTTTGGGGTTCACCTTCACCGTAAACTTGATATCAAACATATCTTTCGGGCGTGGTGCGTTGGTTGTAATGGTAATAGCCTTGGTGTTCTCACCGGGTTTGTGGCTGCTGTCAAACTTGGCTTTGATTTTTCCTTTGCCGCCTGCAGGTATCGGGTCTTTTGGCCAGTCATCGGTTACCGTACAACCACAGGCAGGCTGAACAGCTTTAATTACCAGGGGAGCATTACCGGTATTGGTAAAGCTGAATACCACTTCAATGGTTTCACCTTCGGTAATGGGATTCTTTATGGCTACGTGCTC
>DASPJH010000062.1:0-6741 GCA_035628715.1 Bacteroidia bacterium | reverse complement strand
TAAAGAAGAAGAGATACTGGCTCCCACAAAGCATCTCTCGTGTTCGTTTGAGCGTATTTACTTTTCTAAAGGGAACGATAAAGATATTTACCAGGAACGTAAAAACCTGGGGTATCACCTGGCCGACAAGGTGCTGCGGAGAGTTAATTACGATTTTACCAATACGGTATACTCGTATATTCCAAATACAGCTGCCACCGGCTTTTACGGTATGATGGACGGTGTAACCGATTACCTGGCCTGGTACCGCAAGCAGCAAATTCTGGCCAATCCCCAAATGAGCGAGGATGAACTGATGGCGCTGCTGGAGCTGAAACCCCGCCGGGACAAGATCGTTCATAAGGAAGACAAGCTACGGACTTTTATTACCGATGATGAAAACCGCGAGGACCTTATCACCCAGGTATACGATATCACCTATGGGCTGGTGAAAGCCGACGATACCCTGGTGGTAATGGACGATAGCATTGTTCGTGGTAATACGCTTAAAATGAGTATATTACGTATACTGGACAGGCTGGGCCCCAGGAAGATCATCATTGTATCCTCAGCCCCTCAGATACGCTACCCCGACTGCTACGGCATTGACATGAGCAAGCTGGGTGATTTTGTGGCTTTTAAGGCTGTAATTGCCCTGATTGAGGAGCACAACATGCAGCACCGCCTGCGCGATATTTATGAAAGGGCAGAAGCAGAACTGAAAAAGCCTGCCGACGAAATGGTGAACGTGGTGAAGGAAGTGTACGAGATATTTACGGAGGACCAGATAACCCAAAAAATAGTGGAAATCCTTACTCCTGAAAACATTAACGCTGAAGTGGATGTAATTTACCAGGAGGTGGAAGACCTGCACGATGCCTGCCCCAATCACCTGGGCGACTGGTACTTTACCGGTGATTACCCTACTCCCGGAGGAACCCGGGTTGCCAACCAGTCATTTGTGAACTTTTGCAGGGGAAGTAATGACAGGGCGTATTAAAACTACCCCACCTTATCCGTTCTCTTAAACTCCTTGGTTGCTTTAGACTTGCGGGCAGCAAACTCAACAATTTTGCCGGCTATGTCTTTACCGGTGGCCTTTTCAATGCCTTCCAGCCCCGGCGATGAGTTCACCTCTATTACCAAGGTTCCGCGGCTGCTTTGCAGCATATCCACCCCGGCAATGTTAAGCCCCATAGCCTTGGCTGCTTTCACGGCGGTTTGCCGTTCTTCCTTAGTCAGCTTGATGGGGACGGCCGTCCCACCCCTGTGAAGGTTTGAGCGGAATTCGCCGTCTTCAGCCTGCCGTTTCATAGCACCTACTACCTGTCCGCCCACTACCAGCGCACGAATATCAGCTCCACCGGCCTCCTTGATAAACTCCTGTATCAACACCCTCTTGTCCAGCCCATGAAAGGTCTCCAGGATAGATTTAGCGGCCTTCTTCGTTTCAGCCAGCATAACACCTATGCCCTGGGTGCCCTCCAGCAGCTTTATCACTACCGGCGTGCCGCCTACCAGTTTGATTATATTGTTGATGTTCTCGGCATGGTGGGCAAATACGGTTGCGGGCATGCCCAGCCCCTCCTTGCAAAGCCACTGCATGCTGCGCAGCTTATCGCGGGAGCGGGTAATGGCTATGCTCCCGTTGGCTGCAAATACCTTCATCATTTCAAACTGGCGCACTATGGCCGTACCGTAAAATGTTACCGATGAGCCTATACGGGGAATTACCGCATCCACGCCGGTTATTTCCTTATCGTGGTAGTACATGGTTGGCTCACCTTTCTTCAGGCTTACATAGCAATCCAGGTGGTCCAGTACCTCTACCTCATAATCTCTCTGTTTACAGGCCTCAACAAGCCTGCGCGTGGAGTACGACTGTGCGTTGCGCGATAAAATTGCGATTTTCATAAGTTTCCGGTATTAATCCGGTGGTTAGCTTTTCTGCAATGATTCTTTAGTTTTTTTGGCTTTCTTGAGTTTACGCTTGTACGACAGGTTGGCCTTTGCTACATCCACTAAAAACCGGCCACGTACAAAACTGCGGCCTAGCAACACAGGAAACTCCAGGTTTTCACGGTTTCTCAGTGATATTTCCATTTCGTATAGCTTGCCAAACAGTTTCACCTTTGTAAGTACTATAAACCGGTTCTCTTCCTCACCAAATGAGTTGCGTATTCTCTTTTCTTTATGGTAAGGCAAAGTAAATTCTTTACCGTTAAAACAGGATATCTTAGCGTCTAAAGGAGTAAATTTAACATATTGTTTACGGTAGCGCTTCACCAGGGCTATGCTGCTGCAATGCAACACCGATGTAGTGGCCCCGGTATCAATTTTGGCGTCTACGTCGTGCAGGTCAAAGTCAACAAAATCAACCTTCTCTTTCCAGCCTATTACCCGCTTTGTTTTGTTTACCATCCTTTTACCTGCAATCAAAAATACAAAAGGCTGCTATATTTTATTTTTAGTATCAATAATAATTGTCACCGGCCCATCATTTACCAGTGCCACCTTCATATCGGCGCCAAACACGCCCGTTTTAACAGGCTTTTCCAGCAGCCTTTCCAGTTCTTTTATCATGCTCTCATACAGCGGTATTGCTGTTTCGGGCCTTGCTGCCATTATATATGATGGCCGGTTGCCTTTCTTGGTACTGGCATGAAGCGTAAACTGACTCACCAGTAAAATATCTCCGCCGGTATCCTTAACCGGGAGGTTCATAACGCCCTCAGTATCATTAAAAATGCGCAGGTTGGCTATTTTGTTTGCCAGCCACTCAATATCTTCAACAGTATCCAGCTTCTTCTATGCCCAGCAGTATCATCAGGCCCGGACCAATGGCAGAGTGCAATGCCCCGTCAATAGTGACGCCGGCCTCTAAAACCCTTTGTAGTACCGCCTTCATACGCTTCTATAAAACAAAAAATCCATTACCCTATACTGGTAATGGATTTAAAATATTGATAATCAATTTATTACAATTGAGGGCCGCTTTGGCGTTTCTTTGATGAATAATACAGCTTATACACCTCTGCCTTACGCAGTTCCTGCTTTACATCAGTTACAACCCCCATTTTAGCTTCTTTGTCAGCCTTTAGTGAAATGGCAAACTTTGGAAGCTCCATTGGGTTAATCTGCGTTTTTTCGCTTTCAAGGAACTCCGGTATTTCCGAAGGAAAAGCCAGTTGATCGTTTAACTGTATGCGGGTGGCAGAGCCTAAGCGTTCATCTACCGGGGGGCCAACGTAGATATAACTGGTAGCCACTTTACGTTCCAGTTTTTCAATTTCAACGGCAGATGGTGTGTTGACCTTTACCTTCAACGTTACTTCACGCATGGTTGTAGTTACCATGAAGAAGAACAACAGCATAAATACAATATCAGGCAATGATGCTGTATTGATACTGGTAGAGCTTTGTGATCTTTTCTTATTAAACTTAGCCATATTAATTTCCTCCTACTTCTTCAGGTTCAGCTTCTGAAATACGCTGGGGATAATCTTTGCTTATTATTTTTTTCTGCGCATCAGTCAGATCGTTATAATCCCTGCCAAACTGCCTCTGAGACGCACTGTTTCTTACTTCCGTATATGCCTGCCTTAACTGGTCCTGTATCTGCACATACGTATCATAAGCTGTCCCTCTGTCATTTTTTAAAGAAACGACAGCCTTCTCAGGATTTTCAGAAAGATTAAGATCTTTACCATAATTGGTAATAAACCTGATAGTAAAATCCTTTAACTGGGCCACATCCATTATCTCCCCTTCTACAAGCATCAGGTTTTGAGAGTTAACTCGTATCTCCAAAACATTTCTCTTTTTAATATCAGGTATTGGCTGATCCGGTAACGGCATCGGCGGCAGGTTGGCGCGCAAGCCCGTATCGGTATCCATGGTAGTGGTTACCAGGAAGAATATCAGCAGCAGGAAGGCGATATCCGCCATCGAGCCGGCATTTATTTCAGGTGTGGAGCGCTTTTTACGGGCCATTTAATTACAGGTTTTTAAGTAATGAGTTAATACTGCTGTATATATATACGGCAAACGCAACAAATATCAGTATATACACAGAGTTCAGCATTCCGCCAACCAGTTTGGACATTCCGGGAGTGGTAACATACATTCTTTCGTACATGGGGGTTACGGTGTCATCGGCTATGGCGTATCCTATCAGGAAAATAACCAGCAATGCACCTAAGCCAACCAATACTCCAATTATACTTTTAGGGTTGTTTATAATTCCCAGTACCGGCCCGATAACTAAAGCCAGTATTACGGCAATTACACCCAAAACATAACTTAATCCTAAACCTATTGCAGCACCTTTCTGAATACCAGAGTTTGCTTTATCTATTTCAGCATCACCTGTAGCACCGCTTCCCAACAGGTAAGCAAAACTAACAACGGTGATGATAACAACCGCAACGTATAATACTATACTGATTATTCTCGTCAATGACATATTTTAAGAATTAAAGGGTTTTACCATAACCGTCGGTGCGGCTCATATCTTTCTTCACCAGCATATCCACCAGGGTAATAGAAGCATCCTCCATAGTATTAACCATTGAATCCACTTTAGATACAATAGCGTTGTAGAATATCTGGAGAATAATAGCTACGATAAGACCGGCAACAGTAGTTAACAGGGCCACTTTAATACCACCGGCAACAACTGATGGTGATATATCACCGGCTTTGGCGATATCATCAAAAGCGAAAATCATACCCACAACCGTTCCAAGGAATCCAAGCATCGGGGCAAGAGCGATAAACAGGTTAAGCCAGATAAGGCCCTTTTCCATTTGGCCCATTTGTACTGAACCATAAGAAACAGCCGATTTTTCAACCACATCAATTCCCTCATGGGCGCGGTCAAGTCCCTGGTAGTATATAGAAGCAATAGGTCCGCGGGTATTGCGGCTTACTTCTTTGGCAGCTTCCACGCCACCGGTATTCAGGGCATCTTCAATACGGCTGATAAATTTCTTGGTATTGGTGGTCGAAAAGCTTAATGTTAGTACCCTTTCAATTGCAATAGCCAAACCTAAAATAAGGCAAAGCAATACGGGGGTCATAAACCTTACGTCACCCTCGATAAACTGGTTTTTAATTTCCTGTGATGAGGTTACTTCAGTTTCTTCCACTGTGGCGGTGCTTGCATCAGTTGTGGCTTCAGCAGCAGGGGCAGGTGTACCAGCCTGGGCTGTACCTGTGTCCTTCTTTGAAGTGTCAGGTTGTGCATTTAAGGTAGAGGCCTGGAAGCACACCAGTCCTAATACAAGAAACAACGCGAATACTTTTTTCATAAATACGCTTGGGTTAATAATTTTGGATTGTGGCAAAAATAGAAAAATTTACTTTTGTGGCTATTACAAGTTTTCTTTTTTTAAGGTTAAGAATTTGTTAACTCCTAAACTCAGGTTTTTTTGTTTTTTTATCATAACGTAATTGGCTAAGGTACAAAAGTCATTTTTTTGTCAGAATTGCGGAGCCCAGGCTTCCAAGTGGATTGGCAAGTGCCCCTCGTGCGGCGAATGGAATACCTACGTGGAAGAGGTAATCCAAAGAGATAAACCCAGTTATCAAAAAAATTACCGCAATACCGGCAGGGAAAAAACCATTCCGGTGCCCGTAAACGAAATTGCTTTGCAAAGCGGCCACCGCATTGTTACCCCTGATGCCGAGCTAAACCGGGTGCTGGGCGGCGGCATTATGCCGGGCAGCCTGGTATTGCTGGGCGGCGAACCGGGTATAGGCAAAAGCACCCTGCTGCTACAAATGGCCTTGCGCAGTAATTGTAAGGTATTATATATCAGCGGCGAGGAGAGCGCTATCCAGATTAAAAACCGCGCAGGCCGCATTGGAGTTGACAACGCCGACTGCTATATATACACGGAAACCAGCCTGGATGATATTTTCTCTACCATTAAAGAGGTGGAGCCGGATATCGTGGTGGCTGATTCTATCCAAACCCTGCATTCATCGCTGGTAGACAGTACCCCGGGCAGCATCAGCCAGATTAAGGAGTGTGCCGGAGAGCTGCTTCGGTTTGCTAAGGAAACCCATACGCCTGTTTTCCTTATCGGCCATATTACCAAGGACGGCAGCATTGCAGGTCCCAAAATACTGGAGCACATGGTGGATACCGTGCTGCAGTTTGAGGGCGACCGCCATAATACCTACCGGCTGATGCGCACCACTAAAAACCGCTTTGGCTCTACATCTGAGCTGGGGATTTACGAAATGGTGGCCAGCGGCCTGCGCGAGGTGAGCAACCCTTCAGAGATATTAATCTCGCAAAAGGATGAGAACCTGAGCGGAATTGCCATTTGCGCATCGCTGGAAGGCGCCCGCCCCCTGCTGATTGAGACCCAGGCGCTGGTGAGCACCGCTGTTTACGGTACTCCCCAGCGAAACAGCAACGGATTTGATCTTCGGCGTTTAAACATGCTTCTGGCCGTTTTAGAAAAACGCTGCGGTTTCCGTTTGGGTGTCCAGGACGTTTTTATCAATATCGCCGGAGGACTCAAAATTGAAGACCCGGGCACTGATTTGGCCATGGTGGCGGCTATTCTTTCTTCTTACGAGGATATTCCCATTCCATCCAAAACGGCTTTTGCAGCCGAAGTAGGCCTGAGCGGCGAAATACGTGCCGTGAGCCGTATTGACCAACGCATCAGCGAGGCTGAAAAGCTGGGTTTTGACCGGATATTTATCTCCAAATTCAACCAAAAGGGCCTTGAACTCCTAAAACCC
>DASPJH010000061.1:0-2892 GCA_035628715.1 Bacteroidia bacterium | reverse complement strand
GCTTTGGGTGCCAAAAGGCAAAGTGGTGAAGCTGGAAGAGCCGGTAAAAGAATTATTGCACTGGAAACAAAAAAATAAATTCTTTCATACCAATTATAAAGGTACCATGTGGGCTACAACTGACAGCGGAATGCGTTGCCTTGACTGCCAGCCTGTAGACCCCGCCAGCGTACCATCAGATGCATGGGTAACCGAACACGAGTCTTTCACCGATGTTGAAATTAATATCCCGGCTGAGGTAGTTATTAAAACCGGCGACAAGCACAGTGTAGCTCTTTCAGGTCCACGTGAAATACTGAGTAATTTATCTCCTGTAACGTATGGCGGCACACTTAAATTTAATTACGACCGTGATATTTTTGATATTTTCGGCGGAAGCAATTTATCGGGGTTAAAAATAGTTATTACCCTTAACCACCTGGAAAGGCTGGATGCTTCAGGCGCCACAAACATTGAACTGGTAAATATTACCGGCGAAAACCTGGATATTGAAATCAGCGGAGCCAGCAAACTGGAAGGCGAAATATACACCGGCCGCCTGAACATGGAACTGAATGGCGCCTCAAAGGCAGAGCTGGAAGGCAAGGTGCAGAATTTAAAAGTGGACATGTCTGGCGCTGCTAAATTAAATGCTTATGACCTGGAGACAGGCAATGCTAAAATGGATATGAACGGTGCCTGCTACGCCGAGCTTTTTGCTACCACCGAAATAACCGGTAAAACCAGCGGCGCCAGCAAAATATTTTATAAAGGCAACCCCACGCTTAGGGTAGATATTTCGGATGCCTCTAAAATTAAAGCAGCGGAATAATTATAATGGGTTTTTAATAATTGGTGAGCCCTGGCCTTAAAACGGCCGGGGTTTTTTAATTGATGTGAATTTAAGTTAAACCGACGGCCACAACCGGTCGTCATTGCGAGCGTACATCCTGGCAATTATGCAAATAACTATAATTACAGCGAAGCAATCTCTGGCAATACGAAACAATTATTCGGGATTGCTTCGCTTCGGTATTCCAAAGTGGCCTGATGAAGGGTGTCCGCTCGCAATGACGCTCCATTGAGGCATCTTGGCTTATCCCAAATAACGTTAATTATTATCGTACCAGTCACGTCTCCGGTTGACTTTCAAATCTTTCAGCACAGAAGATTTAACATTGAGATTGAAAAGGAAATACTGGCGGAAACCCAGTGGAACCCAGCTGAATTTAAACTCCCAGCAGTGAAGCTGGCGATAAATATCAACAGAGGTAAGGTTCACCTCTTTCCGGGTAAAATCATATCCTGAGCTAAACGCAATTTTCCAGTTTTGGGTAAGGTTCATATCACCGCTAAAGGTAACGTTCTGGCTAATGGTCCTTTCCCTGCCCGGGCGGTTATAATTATAGTTATAATTCAGGGTAAGGCTCCAGGGAACGTCAAAATCCACAAAATCCCCAATGCTGGATAACAGCGATAATTCGTAAGCCGTTAAATTAGGGTTATACGCCAGCGCTGAGTTTTTCAGACTGGAAACCCCAGGCTGAGGCGCTTCATCATCACTGGCATCTGTTTTACCGTCAAACATTTTACTGTTAATGGAGGTGCTGACAGATAACTGGCCGTTGGTAAAACGGGCAAGCTTACCGTTTTCTTTTACCAGGTATACATTTTTGCGCCTGCCGGCTGTATCCAGCGCATAGGGGTCAAAAGACACCCCGTTTACATTTACCATTACCTGTTTAAACAGCACCGTACGTGCAGACATGCTTATAGGCGACAGTTGAAATTCCTCGGCAAAAAAGTTATAATTAGAGCTTATAGCAAACGTTTCAAATATTTTTACTTTTTCGTCGGCAAAACCGGTATCCCGGTATTTACGAACCTTCATTTCCACGTTATTATTAATGCCCAGCCCTACTTGCCCTACCCGGCCCTGGGCCGGTCCGCCAAATAGCCCCTTTTCATAAATAGAATACAACTGCTCATTGCCCAGCGTATCGCTTTGCACCCTGCGGTAGTTACCAAATCCTGCATCCGAAAAATCAGGACGGAAACCAATATTGGCGGTAATGTTCATCACATGCCGTACAGCCCTTAGCTTTCGGGCATTTACCTGGAACATACCGTACAGGTTGGTAGAAAGGTTGGCGTTAAAGTTAAAATCGGCCGTGCGTGAAAAACCACGTATGGTGTCGGTTTCCACCCGCAGGCTGTCGCTGTTCCAGGTACGGTTAATCGTTTGCAGGTACCAGTATTCATTAGCGCTGATGGAAGGGTTGAGCGAGAAGTATTTAAATACTTTTATCTGCGTGCTGATGGACGACCGGTGAACGGCGCCGTTTTGCATTTCCTGCAGTGTTTCAGGGCGCAGCAGCAGCGAGTCTTTAGTGTTAATGTTGTTTTGCGCGTTGAATGAATAGTTCATTCCTATTTCTTCATACCACCGTTTATTTCCAACCTGTACTTTCCGCTGGAACGGGAAAAACCTGAGTACGTCAAAAGTAAGCTGGGGCAGGGTAAGACTTACATCCTTGGTCTGGTTGTTTTGTGAGGCGGTACCTGTAAGGCCCAGGCTGTACTTGCCCCCGCCCATAACTTTGTTATAGTTGATGCTTGAGTAAACAGCGCTTTGAACAATATTGGCCGGGTTATAGGCATTCAGCTGCTGGTAGCGCGGGCTCTGGTAATTTACATTGGCCCCGAAGTTGGTATTGGGGCGGGCTTTCGGGTCCATCCGGTGCGACCATATAATGTTATAGTTACGCTCATCCAGGTAGTTGGTAGGGTCCTCGCGGTCGCCAAATTTGTTGCGGGTAAAAGCCACCTGCACATTACCGTTGTACTTATAACGTTTTGCATAGGTTGATGAAGCCCGCATGGCCCAGCTTCCCTGTGTAAACGCATCCCCGG
>DASPJH010000060.1:0-2040 GCA_035628715.1 Bacteroidia bacterium | reverse complement strand
TATTTGTATCGGCGATTTGCCAAAAGGAGTATATACAATTAAACTAATGCATAACTCCAGAGCCATTTGCCACAAGCTGCTGATAGAATAAATTCAGAGCTTTAGTTTCCAGCCTTCCCAAACAAACTCATGATAAAATGTATTGTCATGAGTTTGTTTCAGTTTAAACCGTATAGCAGCCATTCGTTGTTTTGCATCCGGAAAAAAATCGTGAAACTGTATTATAAGGTGGTTTATATTTTTAATATAGCCGTTATTGATAATATCATCCAGCAAATCATATTCAGCACCTTCAATATTGATTTTCATCACATTAATAAATGTAATGTTGTGTTCTTTTATGAAATCAATAAAACGTACCAGTTCTATTTCGATTGTTTCACTGGAATCTCTCTTATTCAGGGTTGATGAACCTTCACCTTGAATAGCAATGGCGGTTTTAAAACTCTTATCAGAAAGGCCGAAGGGAAACACTTTGATTTTTTGATTAATCTTGAAGCGGTCTTTGATGTTTTGAGCATATTTTGGTACAGGTTCAAAAACATAAACTGGACAGTTAAACCGTGCATATATATCACTGGCCCATTGTCCTTCAAAACCTCCCAAATCAAAAGCAATAGAATCAGGATTAAGGTCAAAATCCGTACGGTAATAGGCATTTTTGGGGTCCGCATACCATTTTTTCACACGTTTGCTTTGTACATCGGTATAAATTATCCGACCTATTTTATCAGTAACTTTTGCTGAAAATCTAATAAAATCAGCCAACGGTTTAAAAAGTTTCATTGCTGTGTTTAAAGCCGTCAAATATAGCAATCCTTTCATGCTTTTCTTAGTCTAATTTACTTTACTTTGCAGCGATGGGAATAATTGTGAGGCAAAGTATTAAAAGTACTGCAGTAGTATACTTTGGTGTGGCGCTTGCATTTTTAATTAATCTTATAATTTTTCCTTTGTGTTTTTCCCTGGAAGAAATAGGTCTTTTGAGGGTTTTAGCTGAGCTTGGAGGATTAGTGGCCACTTTTGCCTCACTGGGTCTTACACAATCAGTATTTAAATTTTTCCCTTATTTTAATAACAAAAATACCGGACATAATGGCTATTTGACCTTTATTACAATTGTATCATTAATCGGAATTTCCATTTTTGGAATACTATTGTCTGTGTTCAGAGATACGTTTATAGGGTTTTATCAAAAGGATTCGCCGTTGCTCAGTTCATACTGGTATTTAGTAATACCCATTAGTATGGGTATTTTGTTTTCAACCCTGTACGAATATTATTCTAATCTTCATTTGCGCATTGTAGTCCCTAAAATTATTAGAGAACTAATACTGCGCATACTTATCATAGGGGCTGCATTTCTCGTTTATTCAGAGCTAATCAGTTTTTTACAGTTTTCATGGCTATATGTACTGTTGTTTGTTTTATCCGCTATATTTATATTAATATATTTACGGTGGCTGGGTCAGCTGCATTTTACCAGGATTATATTTAATACTGAATACCCTGCTCGCCAAATTGCTGTATTTAATGGCTATATATTGTTTGGTGCTTTCGGCTCCCTCCTCATCAACCAGATAGACATTTTAATGATTGCGGCAAGCCCGGGAGGGGATGCTAATAATGGTATTTACCTTACCATGGTGCTTATTGCCAGCATGATTGAGTTGCCGGGCCGCAGCCTGGGACAAATCAGTACGCCTATTATTGCCGAGCACATGAAAAGCAATAATTATGGTGAGGTGAAGAGCCTGTACAGAAATACCTCAATCATCCAGCTTTCGGTAGGATGCCTGCTATTTACGCTGCTGTGGTCCAATATTGACAATGTGTTTGCCATGATGCCCAAAGGCCAGCTGTTTCAGGCCGGCAAATGGTGCGTGTTTTATATAGGCATCAGCCAGCTGTTCAATATGTCCACCAGCGTTAACGGTACTATACTGGGGCTTTCCAAGTATTACAAGTTCGGTTTTTTTGCCACTTTGGGGTTGGGTGTCATTTCATTCTGCACCAATTACCTGCTCATCAGCCGCTACA
>DASPJH010000059.1:0-3216 GCA_035628715.1 Bacteroidia bacterium | reverse complement strand
TACTACAACAAATCCTGTGCGGGCCATTGGAATTACCTGCCCGCGTATTTCTCCTGAGGAATTGTTGGCAGTATGAATATTTATATATGCCTGGCCCATCATCATTTTATTAATATTGGCCATAGTAACACCTGCGGCGGTACCAGTAGATACGCCTGAAATCATATTCCCGTTCACCCCGCTGCCAATATTTATAATAATATTTCCTGCAAATCCTTTCACCCCTTCGTGGAAATGTGCACCGGTTATGGTTCCTGAGAGCGAATCTACGAGCACATTATACCATATTGAATCCAACGTGGTATTAACCCTGATAAAAGCGATTCCCTTACCTACTGCCGAAGTGGGCGGAGTTTCCTGGCCGGCGTCTATCCATGCAACAAAGTTGAGCTTATCCGACTGCATCATCTGCGCCCGTATTTCACCATTGGGAAATGCGGCTGTATGCACGTTCAGGTAAATATTACCGGCCAGTAAGTCGCCTGCAATAGCGCCCGCTGGCATAGTAGCCACAATAGTATTTCCCGAAATCTGGCTGCTTAAATCCAGCACTACAGAACCGTTGCTGCCTGGTGCCGCCATATGAAAATGCGCCGAGGTAGCCGGGCCGGTAAGTCCGCGCCAAACAGCCCACACATTTACCATGCTTTTATCATGCGATAAACTGGCTGCCACCCAGCCCATTGCTGTGCTGCCCGTAGGCGGAACTTCCTGGTCCCCTTCCAAAGTTCCCCAAAAAGCATATTCCGCTTCCAGCTCCAGCTGGCCGCGTATTTCACCGTTGGGGTTAGCCGCAGTGTGTGCATTTACATATAACTTGCCTGCCAGCAGTTTGGCAATAAAGGCAGCGTTTATATTGGCACCTGTTAATACGGTTGAAACGTGGGTACCTTTCAAATAAGGCATTAGATCTACTACCACACCTCCGTTAACACCTTTTGGCGCTTCGTGGATATGAATTCCGGTAATAGGTCCTGAAAGGTTGGCCACGGTAATGTTAATAAACAGGCTGTCGCGGCCGGGGGTTAAAAACAAACCGGCAACTCCGGTTCCTGAACTGCTGACGACAGGAACTTCCTGCAAGCCGCTCATCTTTGCGGTAACTAATAGCTTCCCGTTTACCTGTCCATACATGTAAACAGCGGAAAACAGCATTAAAATACTGGTACAAAATTTTTTCATAAATGTGTTTTGGTGTGTGATTCATTAAAAAAGGAACACACAGACTACAATTATAGCCTGCCTAATCAGCCTGTTCAGGATACTGAAAAGTTCCTCAACAGGCTTTTCCAGCAATTAAACAGGTGTAGTCTTCAAAAGTTTGAGCAAAAGCTGCTTTGCTGTTGTTGCTAAAAAGCTGCATCCCGCAGTAAGTCATTTCTACAAAATTCATTTGCAGATACTTGTTTATTTCAGAGGCGAACTCATAATCATGCAGGTAGCCAAAATTCTCGTAAATAAACTGGCCGTAGTAATCATGGTTCCTCATTTTCCAGTCAATGGTGAAAAGATCTTTATCGGAGAAATAATCATTGGGCTCAATTTTCAGCCGCGTTTCACCATTCAGCGTATCTTTTACAATAACAAGATTGATTACCGGTATATGCTGGGACATCACCCTGCCTTTATGCCGGTAATATACTTTAGGGGTATTAGGATCTTTTTGTATGTCGTAGTTGTTCAAATTCATGGGGGCTTAATAGTAAGACCCAAAACGGTCTGCCTTTTCCTAAACTATAAACGTACCAATTGACACGATGTTTTCTAAAACAAATTACTCGTTTTTTAAAGTTAATTGAATATCAAGCGTTTACCTACGAATATTTTTTTTAACGCAACCTTAATATACTTCTCCATCAACTTGTTAGTTTTTGATTACGGATTATTACAATACTTTCGGAAACACAATTGTGTAGAAGAAAATCACAACACAAATTTACACAGTAAGTTCCATTAATTCAATACGTAAAAGCAACACATACCGGTGAGAGCAGTGCAACAAAACAAAGCTTTACAAAAAAATTATAATTGTATTTTCACAGCTGCACTATTTAAATCCCTCCATCAATTTCACTTGCAGGCAATAAAACTTTCTTAGTTTTGTTATGTAATAAGTAACGATGAAAAAGTTTTTAAAAATCACGCTGATAGTCATTGCAGTACTGGTGCTCTTAATTATTGCCCTTCCCTTTTTATTTAAAGGCAAAATTGTAAAACTGGTAAAATCCGAAGCTAACAAACAGCTTACAGCCACCGTAGATTTTGACAACGATATTGGCCTGAGCCTTATTAAAAACTTTCCCAATTTCACCATCACCATAAAAAAATTAAGCATTGCCGACAGTACGGATATAGATAAAGACACCCTGGTATCGGTTCAGAAAATGAGCGCGACGCTGGATATAATGTCAGTAATAAAAGGCGATAAAATTGAGATAAAATCCATTTTACTGGATAACCCGCGTATTTATGCCAAAGTGGATGAAAACGGCAAGGCTAACTGGGATATAATGAAGGAGGATACCACAGCCGCCGAAACACCCGGGGATACGGCCTCGAACTTTAAAATGGGCCTGGAAAAATTTAAAATAACCGATGGCCGGGTAGTATATGACGACCGGGAGGGAAAAATATATGCTGAACTGACAGGGTTGAACCACGAACTGAGCGGGGATTTTACCCAGGACCTTTTTACTATGGAAACCTCTACCGATGCACAAGAGGTGACCGTTGGCATGGAAGGGCTTAACTACCTGAATAAAGTAAAGACCAACCTGAAGGCAGACATTGAAGCAGATATGAAGCAGTTTAAGTTTACTTTTAAGGACAACGAACTGCAGCTGAACGAGCTGTTTGCCGGGTTTGACGGGTGGGTGGCCATGCCTGAAGAAGATATAAATATGGACCTTAAGTTTGCCGCCCGCAAAACCGATTTTAAAAATATCCTTTCGCTGGTGCCGGCCGTGTATACCAAGGATTTTGCCAGCGTGAAAACCAGTGGTAAACTGGGCCTGAACGGTACGGTTAAGGGTACTTATAACGAAAAAACCATCCCCGGGTTTAATATTAACCTGCTGGTAGAAGATGGTATGTTTCAGTACCCGGGCATGCCATCGGACATGAGAAGTATTTTTGTTGACCTGAATGTTGCCAATCCCGACGGGGTAATTGACAATACTGTTATTAACCTGAAACGGCTGGATTTTATAATGACCG
>DASPJH010000058.1:0-3595 GCA_035628715.1 Bacteroidia bacterium | reverse complement strand
AGCGAGTTGGCAAGAATGAACTTTACAATCTCGTCTTTAGGGAAACCGTATTGGGTAAAGGCGTAATCAAGGATGGGGATAAAGATAATGCCACCCCCAACGCCCAGCAGGCCCGACATAAAGCCCCCGACAGCACCGGCCAGGCATAATAACAGGATGTCAACCAGGTTGTATTCCAAAACGGGTACGAAGGTAGGGGATTTGGATTTAAAGGGTGGGGTTGTTTACCAGCAGTGATAAATAGAACGTCCCCCACTGTTTTATAGTCGTATGAGTAGCCCAAAAGTTTAATTGGTTCATCGGTTTTATGTGCAAGTCCGGTCAGTTATTTTTACTTTGGCACTGAATTATCATTACTGGTATTCAAAGCTTAGTACTTTTAAGTCAATTATGAAAAAACTACTTTACATATTTATTTTCAGCGCATTAACAATTTCAGCGTATGGGCAAAATATAGCCGAATCACCGGCAAAGCTTTCGCTCTCCACCCGTAAGTTTCTTAAAGAGTTTGAGCAGGCAGGCAAACTTCCCGAAGGGTATATATACCGCACACACGCAAACGGAGCGGTATATGTAAGCAGCATGGTGAAGATATCGGATGTCGGGCTGGCCGAAACCGGGCTGGCAGCTATTGAAGCTGAAATTGGAACCAAAGCCGGTGATATATGGACAGTGCGCGTTCCTGCCGGCAACGTGCCTGAGTTTGTAAAGGTAAAAGGCATCAGCTATATACAGTTAGATGAGCCTGTTTTCCCTAACCTGGATGCGGCGCGCAAATCCACCCGGGTGGATTCCGTTCATGAGGGTATTAACCTGCCCATGAAATACAGCGGGAAAGATGTGGTGATGGGTATTATTGATTTTGGGTTTGACTATACCCACCCGGCCTTTTATGATACTTCGGGAACCAAATACCGCATAAAACGGGTTTGGGAACTGGACACCAACGGAATTCCCCCCACGGGATACAGTTATGGCAACGAGATAACCGATGCCACAGCTATGCAGGCACGCGGAACAGACAACAACGTGCAGATGCACGGCTCCGGCGTGGCCGGACTGGCTGCGGGCTCAGGTTTTGGCGGTGCGCCCAACGGCAAGCACCGCGGTATAGCGTATGAATCAGATCTGGTATTTGTAGGCGTTCGCCGCGACTCTATTGGCAAACAGTGGATGCAGGGCGGCTTTGCTGATTTTGTGGATGGCATCAGCTACATATTCAACTATGCCGCCGCCCAAAGCAAGCCTGCCGTAGTGAATATAAGCTGGGGCTCGCAGTCGGGCGCACATGATGGCACTTCGTTGTTTAACCAGGCCTGCGATAACCTTTCGGGCAAAGGCAAAATAATAGTGATGAGCGCCGGGAACGACGGGCAGGAGAAAATCCACCTTACCAAGCAATTCACCGCGTCTGACAGTACCCTCAGCACTTTCCTCACCTTTAGCCCGGCGGTATATAAACGCACCTGGGTGGATATATGGGGAGAGGCGGGTCAGGACATTTGCATGGCGGTGAACCTGTTCCATAATGGAATTCCCTCAGTCTCTACCGGTAGCATTTGTATTGACGATAATACACATACCATCAATATCATAGGCAGCAACGGGCTGGATACCTGTTTTGTTGAATTCATCACTTCGGAAGCTGAGTTGAATGGCAAACGCCGCATTACGGCTGATATTTACAATAAATCGCAGGATACATTGGGTTTTACAGTAACCGCCCAACCCGGAAAGCTGCATATATGGAATGAATACTATTACTACGGCTATAAGTACCAATATACAAGCGAGTTTGACAGCCTGCGGCAAAACTGGGCCAATTCAGGCAACACTTCGTATACTGTAAGTGATATGGGCAGCGCACAATCCGTGTTGCTGGTAGGCGCTTATACCTCAAAAAACAGGTACAATACCATTACTGGCCAATTGGTAACCTATAGCGGGTACACGTACCCCGGTCAACTAACGCCGTTCTCCAGCCGCGGACCTATGGCTGACGGCAGGATTAAGCCTGATTTTGTTGCGCCCGGATTTACCATTGCTTCGGCAACCAATTCCTTTAATGTGGAGTATACTCCGGCGGGAGCCAATAAAAACAGCCTGGTTTTTGAGTATATCCACCCCGTTTCAGGCAAAAAGTATTACATGAGCGAGTTTACCGGCACTTCGGCTTCTGCGCCCATAGCTTCCGGCATTGTAGCCCTGCTGCTGCAGGTAAAACCTGATTTAACGCCCGGGCAGGTGCGGCAAATACTTACCGAAACCGCCATACAGGATGTGCAAACCGGCGCGATACCCGCCACCGGCAACAATAACTGGGGGCATGGAAAAGTAAACGCCTACCAGGCCATTAAACGGGCTATACAAATTAGCGGCACACCCAACCTGTTTTTTGAGCAGGCAGGGTTTGTTTTATACCCCAACCCTAATAACGGCGCGTTTACCCTGGGTTATGCATCGGCAGCAGATGAAACCATGCAGGTGGAAATATACAATACCGTGGGCGCATTGGTGGCACAGGAAGCTTGGGACGTAACCGCCGGTGACAATGAAAAGGCGTTTGATTTTTCAACCCTTTCACAAGGCATTTATATGGTAAAAATAAATGGCCGCCAAGGCACTGTAACATTAAGAACGGTAGTTAATCATAATTAAACACAGTACGGTGAAATTAATTGCGGCTATATTATTTTTATTTATAACTATGGGCCTGCATGCCCAGGAGCCAATCTTTTCCCGGCAGGATACACTGCGTGGCAGCATTACACCCGAACGTGAGTGGTGGGATTTGGTATACTATGATTTATCAGTAATGGTAAATACTGACGACAGCACGATATCGGGGCTAAACAGTATAAAGTACAAAGCAGTAAAACCGGGATCTGTGATGCAGATAGACCTGCAGCCGCCCATGCAAATTGAGACTGTTGTGCAAAACAACAAACCTTTGAAATACAAACGCGAGGGGAATGTGTACTGGATAACCACCGATGCGCAACAGGAGCGGGATAAGATACACACGATTACTATATCGTTCTCCGGTAAGCCGCCGGTAGCAATTAACCCTCCCTGGGATGGAGGCATTACATGGACGCATGACTCTACCGGCAACTGGTTTATTGCCACCAGCTGCCAGGGGATAGGTGCCAGCCTTTGGTGGCCCTGTAAAGACCATGCCTACGATGAGCCCGACAGCATGCAGATAAGCATTACGGTACCACAAGGGCTGACGGCGGTATCAAACGGAAGACTAAAAAAGGAATACACCAGCGATAGCGTAACCACCTTTACCTGGTTTGTATCCAACCCTATTAATAATTACGGGGTAAATATGAATATTGGTAAGTATGCCCATTTCTCCGAAAAGTACAAAGGCAAAAAGGGCTTGCTGAACTGTGATTATTATGTGCTGCCGTATAACCTGGAAAAGGCAAAAAAACAGTTTGAGCAGGTGAGCCTGATGTTTGCTGCCTTTGAAGACCGTTTCGGTCCATACCCTTTTTACGAAGACGGATATAAGCTGGTGGAAGTACCCTACCTGGGTATGGAGCACCAAAGCTCGGTAACGTATGGAAACGGGTATACAAACGGC
>DASPJH010000057.1:0-5204 GCA_035628715.1 Bacteroidia bacterium | reverse complement strand
CAGTTTCATCATGTAAATCACACCTACTGTAGTAGGCTGGTGGAAACGCTCGCCTGAAAGGCCGTCGTGCAGGTAAATCTGCCCGTTTTTAGGCAATTCGGCCTGACTTAGGAATGCATCAATTTCGCTTTGGTGAGCGCCGTCAAAAATTGGAGTGGCAAATTTCACTCCTAGTTTTTTACCGGCCCATCCCAATACAGTTTCGTATATCTGTCCAAGGTTCATACGCGATGGTACACCCAGTGGGTTCAGTACGATATCTACAGGAGAGCCGTCAGGCAGGAAGGGCATATCCTCTTCCCTTACGATACGGGCAACGATACCTTTGTTACCGTGACGGCCAGCCATCTTATCACCTACTTTCAGCTTGCGCTTGTTGGCAATAGAAATTTTAGCCAGTTTCAGGATACCGGTAGGCAGTTCGTCACCTACAGTCAGGGCAAACTGCTTACGGCGGAAGTCAGAGATTTCCTCATTCACCGCAATTTTGTAGTTCACCAGTATCTGCTGTATCAGTTCGTTCTTAGCCTTGTCAGTGGTCCAGTTGTCAGTATTAACGTTGTTGTAGTCAATTTCGCCCAGGTTTTTCTGAGTGAACTTAACGCCTTTACCTATCAGTTCTTCGTTGTAAACGTTGAATACTCCCTGCGAAGATTTACCATTTACAATCTGGAACAGTTTATCTACCAAAGTAGCTTTGATACCGGCAAGCGCCTTTTCATGGTCGGCTTCCAGTTTGGCAACTTTAGTTTTTTCGTCACCCTTGGTAACTTTATCTTTCTTAACGCGCGCAAACAGTTTTTTGCTGATAACAATACCATTGGTTGATGGGGGCGCCTTCAACGAGGCATCCTTCACATCACCGGCTTTGTCACCGAATATCGCACGAAGCAGTTTTTCCTCGGGCGAAGGCTCTGTTTCACCTTTCGGAGTGATTTTACCTATCAGTATATCTCCTTCGTTCACTTCGGCACCAATTCGGATCAATCCGTTTTCATCCAGGTTGCGCGTAGCCTCTTCGCTTACGTTAGGGATATCGTTGGTCAGCTCTTCTTCACCACGCTTGGTATCACGTACTTCAAGTTCATACTCGGTTACGTGCAGCGAGGTAAACCAGTCATCACGTACAACCCTTTCAGATATTACAATCGCGTCCTCAAAGTTGTAACCCTGCCAGGGCATAAACGCAACCATAAGGTTACGGCCCAGGGCAAGCTCACCGCTCTGTGTGGCATAACCTTCGCAAAGCGGCTGGCCTTTTACCACCTTCTGGCCTTTTTTCACAATCGGCTTCAGGTTGATACAGGTATTTTGGTTGGTACGCAAGAATTTAATCAGGGGGTATGTTTTAACAGGTCCTGCAAAGCTTACCAGTTTTTCTTCGTCAGTATGTTCATACCGGATGCGTATTTCCATACCGTCCGAAAACTCTACCACACCATCGCCTTCGGCAATAATCAGTGCACGTGAGTCAACAGCTACTTTCTTTTCCAAACCGGTTCCCACGATAGGGGCATCAGGACGCAACAGAGGCACCGCCTGGCGTTGCATGTTCGAGCCCATCAGCGCACGGTTAGCATCATCGTGCTCAAGGAAAGGAATCAGTGAGGCTGCTATAGATACAATCTGGTTAGGGGCAACGTCCATAAAGTCAACCAAATGCGGGTCAACCATCGGGAAGTCACCTTCGTAACGGGCTTTTACTTTTTCAGTAACAAAGTTTCCGCTTTCATCAATTGAAGAGTTAGCCTGCGCAATAGTTTTGCGATCCTCTTCTTCAGCGCTCAGGTAAGTTACCTCCTCGTCAACAGCCACTTTACCTTCTACCACCTTACGGTAAGGAGTTTCAATAAAGCCCATGCCGTTGATTTTGGCGTGAACGCACAGTGATGATATAAGACCGATGTTCGGTCCTTCAGGAGTTTCAATAGTACACAGGCGGCCGTAGTGCGTATAGTGAACGTCACGAACCTCGAAACCGGCGCGCTCCCGTGAAAGACCGCCAGGTCCAAGGGCCGACATACGGCGTTTGTGGGTTATCTCAGCCAGTGGATTGGTTTGATCCATAAACTGTGATAACTGGTTGGTACCGAAGAACGAGTTAATTACCGATGAAAGCGTACGGGCGTTGATAAGGTCGGTAGGGGTAAACACCTCGTTATCACGTATGTTCATACGCTCGCGGATGGTACGCGCCATACGGGCCAAACCTACACCAAACTGTGCATACAGTTGCTCCCCTACAGTACGTACACGACGGTTGCTCAAGTGATCAATATCATCCACATCCGCACGTGAGTTACTCAGTTCAATCAGGTATTTTATAATGGCAATGATGTCTTCTTTGGTCAGTACCCGCACATCCATGCTGATTTCCATTTCCAGCTTGCGGTTGATACGGTATCGGCCTACATCACCCAGGTCATAACGCTTATCAGAGAAGAACAGCCTTTCAATGATACCACGGGCGGTTTCCTCATCCGGCGGATCAGTGTTACGCAACTGACGGTAAATATGCTCAACAGCTTCTTTACCGTTGTTCGACGTGTCTTTCTGCAGCGTGTTGTATATAATGGCAAAATCGTTGGTAACGGCTTCTTCCTTACTCAGGATGATAATCTTTACCCCCGCATCTATAATCATATCAATGTGGTCGTCGTTTAATACCACATCGCGTTCAACAATTACTTCGTTACGTTCAATAGAAACCACCTCACCGGTATCCTCGTCCACAAAATCTTCTACCCAGGTGCGCAACACACGCGCAGCCAGCTTACGGCCCAAAACTTTCTTAAGGCCCGACTTGCTGACTTTTACCTCTTCGGCAAGGTCAAATATGTTTAATATATCTTTATCAGTTTCAAAACCGATAGCCCTTAACAGGGTGGTAACCGGGAATTTTTTCTTACGGTCGATGTAAGCATACATTACGTTGTTTACATCGGTGGCAAACTCCATCCAGCTTCCTTTAAACGGGATAACCCTGGCTGAGTACAGCTTGGTTCCATTAGTGTGGTATGACTGGCCGAAGAATACACCGGGCGACCTGTGCAGCTGCGATACCACTACGCGCTCAGCGCCGTTGATGATAAAAGTACCTTTAGGCGTCATATAAGGAATGGTGCCCAGGTATACATCCTGCACAATGGTCTGAAAATCTTCGTGCTCCTTATCGTTGCAGGAAAGCTTCAGTTTAGCTTTCAGGGGAACACTGTAGGTTAAACCGCGCTCAATACATTCAGCAATGGTGTAGCGGGGCGGATCTACGAAATAGTCCAGAAACTCAAGTACAAATATGTTCCTGGTATCAGTGATAGGGAAGTTTTCTTTGAATACTTTAAACAGACCTTCGTTGGTTCGCTTTTCCGATGATGTTTCCAGCTGGAAAAACTCACGGAAGGACTGAAGCTGTACGTCCAGGAAATCGGGGTATTCAATTACCTGCCCGATTGACGCAAAACTTATACGATCCTGGTTATTTGATTTTGTTGCCAAGGGAATTTTTTAATTAAAAAATGAAAAGAGAAGAGTGCAGTTATATAAAGAGGAAATAGACCCACGGGAAATCCCGGGGTCTATGCAATGTTTAAAGCCGTTATGATTACTTAACTTCAACTTCAGCTCCGGCTTCAACCAATTTAGCTTTAATAGATTCTGCTTCTTCTTTAGAAACTTTCTCTTTTACAGCTTTGGGTGTGCCGTCTACCAAGTCTTTAGCTTCTTTCAGGCCAAGACCAGTTAAGTCTTTCACCAGTTTCACTACGTTTAGTTTAGCGGCACCAGCGTTTTTAAGTATTACATCAAACTCGGTTTGCTCAGCAGGAGCAGCAGCAGCGCCACCGCCATCACCAGAAGGAGCAGCAACAGCAACAGCTGCAGCAGCGGGTTCAATGCCGTATTCTTCTTTCAGAATCTTAGCAAGTTCGTTTACTTCTTTTACTGACAGGCTAACTAACTGTTCAGCGAATTGTTTCAAATCTGCCATTGTATTGTTTTTTAAAATGTTTACTTGGTTAAATTAATTAATAAATTATGCTTGTGGCCTCTCTTCAAGCGTTTTAACAAGGCCGGCCAGTATATTACCACCAGACTGCAATGCTGAAACAACATTTTGTGCAGGTGATTGCAACAGGCCAATAACTTCACCGATAAGTTCGTTACGTGATTTCAGTTTGGTGAGAACATCAATCTGATTATCGCCTAAAAACACGTCAGAATCAATGTAAGCACCTTTTAACAAAGGCTTGTCACTGGTTTTTCTGAACTCTTTTATGGCAACTGCGGGCAACTTGGCATCATCGCTGAACAATAGTGACGAGGTACCTTTCAATACTGAAGGCAGTTCGCCATAATTGTTGCCCGATAATTCCATGGCTTTGCGGATAAGAGTGTTTTTTGCCACCTGCATCCGTATGCCGTGTTTATGCAAGCTGCGACGCAAATTGTTATCCACGGCGGCCGTAAGGCTGGCTGTATCCGTGATATAAACAAATTTGTAGTTGCGGAACTTTTCAGCCAAATCGCTTACTATTTGCTCTTTTTCTTGCTTGTTCATCTTTTTAGCTTTTAATGCCCTGGGTTATAGTCCGGGGATTGATTTGGTGTCAATATTAATTCCGGGGCTCATCGTGCTTGAAATGTAAATACTTTTGAAGTACGTACCTTTTGCCGATGCAGGCTTGAGTTTTGCCAATGTCTGTATCAATTCTACAGCATTGTCAAAGAGGTGCTCTGGCGAGAAGGAAGCTTTCCCTACCGAAGCGTGGATAATACCGGTTTTGTCAACTTTAAAGTCAATTTTACCAGCTTTTACTTCTTTTACAGCTTTTCCAACTTCTAGCGTAACAGTTCCTGATTTAGGATTGGGCATCAGGTTGCGGGGACCAAGTATTTTACCCAGTTTACCCAACTTAGCCATAACGGTAGGCATAGTGATGATGATATCAACATCGGTCCAGCCACCTTCAATTTTGGCTATGTATTCATCCAGCCCAACATAATCGGCACCGGCGTCTTTCGCTTCTTGCTCTTTGTCAGGTGTACAAAGTACAAGTACGCGTATAGTTTTACCGGTTCCGTGTGGTAATACGGCAGTACCACGCACCATCTGGTTTGCTTTGCGTGGGTCTACACCCAGGCGCACATCCAAATCAACCGACGAATCAAATTTCGTCATGGTCAGTTCTTTCACCACTTTAGCGGCG
>DASPJH010000056.1:0-3119 GCA_035628715.1 Bacteroidia bacterium | reverse complement strand
TTTATTTCAGCGCCATCGGTCAACGGGATAACGAAAAGGCGGCTGAAGCACTGTTTACGCTGGTGGATATGTTTGAGTACAGGCCGGGCCTTATACAAAAGGAAATGGGTTTGTATGCCTCTACCGTAAACAACCTTGTCAGTTTCCTGGTATTCAGGAAGCGGCATAGCGAGGCCCTTCAGCTGGTAAGGAAAGCGCAAAGCCATTACGAAACATGGAAGCGTGTGAGCGAAAACAAAAGCCTGCTGAAACAGGTGTTGCGCACCTATAACGTAGAACTGGAAATCATTCGTGATTTAAAGACATTTGATGCCAACGAAAAGAATATTGACTCCATTGAGGTCTTCGTTAAATCCTACGAGGCTAAAATGCCGCGCGAATACCTGTTGTCGTTCTACTTCCAGCTGGCCTGCATACGGTTTATGATGCAGCAGTACAGCAAAGCGCTGCACTGGACCAACAAGGCCCTGAATAACCGTTTTGATAACATTAGGGTAGACCTGCAGATACAGGTACGCATCCTGAACCTGATGGTTCATTTTGAACAGAAAAACCTGTTTGGTATGCGGTATTTTGTAGATAGCACCCGGAGGTTTATGAGTAAAACGGCCAATGTGAAACCGTATGAAAATGTATTGCTGAAATTTTTCTCAAAAGCAGGGCAGGCGTTTCCTGAAGAGTATCCGAAACTGTTTGCAGATTTATACCGGAAGCTTTTTCCTGATAACGGCGAGGCTATGGTTACAGCGCAGGAACTGGATTATATAGATTACAAAAGCTGGATAGAAGAAAAGTTGCTAAAACTCTGATTTCACCCTTTCAGGTGATGCATTGTATATCCACTATTCCCTTTACTTGCATAAAAATTATACATATATGAGAAGAGCAATCGGATTGGGCGGGGCGTTTTTTAAAGCCCGCGACCCTAAAGCTTTGGCCGCCTGGTATGACAAACACCTGGGATTATCCTTCGGCGATAACCTTTATCACACTTTTTTTTGGGATGAAGGGAAAAAAGATGGAGAAGAAAGGGCGTTTTCGGCGTTCTCAATGTTTAAGCAGGACACTGCTTATTTCCAACCTTCTGATAAGCCCTACATGTTCAACCTGCGGGTGGAAAACCTGGACTGGCTGCTACAGACTCTGAGGGAAGAAGGTGTGCAGGTAATGGACGAAACCGAAAGCATGGAAGGCATCGGCAAATTCGGCTGGATAGTAGACCCTGAAGGCAATAAGGTGGAACTGTGGGAGCCGGTGTAGTTGCTCTCATCCCACGCCAGCACTGTTTACCAATCTGGCACGTCGATATTCTGGCAAGGTGGGAAAGCTGACGACGACTTGGGGATGAGGGAACAGAAATCCTGCCTGTTCTCTAATCCCGTAAATCCCGGGTAACCCTCCATATAAACACCCTGTTCGTCCGCTCCTGCCAGTGGCCTATATTAAAAGGTTCCGGTACAATTGGGGCCGTGCTGTATTCCAGCCGGGCGTCCACATTTCCAAATTTGGAGAGGTCGGATAACCGGATGGTATACAGGTAATAGTTATCTTCTTTTTTCGAAGAATCCACCGGTGTAAAGCAGGTTTTACAGTAGTTAAAAAAGTTGATTTTTAACCCGTCGTCAAAAGGGCTTTTTGTAGCATACACAATTTTTTGCTCAGGGTTGTCATTGTGTATCATATAAAAGGCTTTATACAAAGCTTCTCGTCCGTGTGCTGGCTTTACAGCAACAAGAACCAGTAACGATATATTAATACCTAAGGTCATCCTGAATAAATATTTAAATAATAAATAATTGCTGGTAAATTTTTGTTCCAGCGCCCGCCAGCCATACCTGCACAATAGCGGCAGCAATAGCGCCATAGGAAACATAAACCGCATTTCTTTATGCCCCACCGCACTATGCGCCAGGAAAAAACATATAAATACAGCTGCATACGGGCTGCGCAGGTTTTTCCATATCCCGGCAATCAATAATACCAATAATAAAATACTTATGGGGGGAACCGCATGCCCCAAAAAGGCCGTTACATAAAACCATGCCGGATGGGTGCCAAAGCTGGCTGCCTTTCCGGCAATTATATTCTGAAAAAAATAATTATACGGCGTAAATACCCATTGGTTATACAGCCAGTAATCGGCCAGGGTACCGGCAACAGCGCCGGTCAACCCCCCAAAAAGCAACACACCGTACTCGGTTATTGTATGTTTTTTACTGTATAGGGACCAGGCTAAAAAACCAACAATAGCAAACGCCATCTGGAAACGGATGTAAAACGAAAGCCCCATTAGCAAACCAGCTGTAAATAACCAATAATTACGGTTGACCGGATGGTTAAAAAGAACACAATAAAGCCCGGAGAAAAAAAGCAGCGCCCCCCAGTTTTCTGAAGAATACCTGACGCCAAGGTAGGGCAGGAACCATAAAAAACAGGTAAACAGCAAAAGTACCCGCCGGTGCGTGCTATTATCAAATTGCAGTTTCCATTTTTGATAATAAGCCACCATTACTACCCAGGTAAGCAACCCGGAAACCTGGCGAAGAAATGCCGTTAATAAAAACGGCTCGTAAATATCCGCCCCAATCATTCCTTTGGCAATAATCCAACCCAGTAATATCTGCATGCCCGGCCTTATCTGCTCTTTAAACTCCCAGGCAAGATCACCGGGACCGTAGAGGCCCAGTTTCCACCCCAATGGCTCCAGTATTTGAAAATGCTCATCGGGGTGGTGGAAACCGGCGCTGCAAATGGCCGTTTGCACAAAGGCATACAGGCTGAAAAGCAGCCAGGTGTTTTCATAATAGTTACGGGAAAAGAAATCCCTCAGCAGTTTTGCTTTCATAGTTTGGCAATACGAATGTCTGTTTCATACCAGCTGAAACGTTAAGGTTTTGTGCAATAGGCAAAAGTGATTTTTGCAGTTTTTGCAAACCCATTCAAAACCAAAGCAAACGGCGTAAACAAAAAACGCCGCCTTTTCAGGCAGCGCTTCTATTAAATAATTATAATAAATCTTAGTAGCGGTACTGGTCAGTCTTAAACGGACCTTCCACCGGAACGCCGATATAATCAGCCTGCTCTTTATCAAGAGTTTCCAGTTTAGCGCCTACGTGATC
>DASPJH010000055.1:0-3808 GCA_035628715.1 Bacteroidia bacterium | reverse complement strand
TACCCCTTTGCGTCCGTAATATTCATTTATAATATCCGTCATTACAAAAACAAACGGCCATAAAATGCTGCCCGCACTCATATTGATAGACAGGTTGGTTTGCCCCAGAACAGACAAATCAAGAGGTTCAAAGCCCAGCGTCCGTTCAACCGAAAATATTTTGCTGCCTATCAGCTCAGCAACCAGCGCATTGGTTATAAAAAAACCACCCAATGCAAAAAAAAGTACATTTTCTTTTTTACCAATCATAATCCCTGTATTAAGGGGTGCTTACAGCAACCGGAATTATTTTGCCATTAAAAAATTTACGCTTATTAATGCAGAAATCGGAAATAAATTCAGCTATTTCATTACTCTCCACCGGCGCTTTATAACCGGGAAAAGCAGCATTGAGCATTTCGGTATTTACAGCGCCCAGGGCCAGGCAATTTACATGTATATTATCATTTTTAAACTCTTCAGCCAGGCACTCAGTAAGGTTGGCTACCGCCGCCTTGCTGGCGCTGTATGCGGCAAGCCCCGGAAATTTGGAGCTTCCCTGGAATCCGCCCATGCTGCCAATATTCACAATATGCGCATCCGGGCTGGCTTTTAATTGCGGTAAAGCGCTTTTAATTATTTTTACAGTACCAAAAAGATTTACCGTAAATGTTTTTTCCCAGTCTCCGGCAGTAGTGTCTTCAAACGATGCATTAAGTAATACTCCTGCATTATTAACCAGTATATCTACCTGTTTAAATTCACCGGCAATAACCTGAGCAATGGCATCTTCCTCAAAATCATAAAAATCCAGCGGCTTAATTACTGCATTTTTATAATTGTTTATAATACTTTTTGACGAAGAAAAAGCAAGCACCCTGTGGCCACCCTGCACAAATTTATCCAGCACTGCTGCGCCTATGCCTTTGCTAACGCCGGTTATTACTATATTCATGAAACAGGTATTAATGGCAAGGTTACTATTTTTTCGGTTGTTTACAAAAAATTAAATGATTAAATATGCTGAAATATTAAGATGCAGGGAATAAGTTATATAATATCCACTCATAACCGTCCCGGGCTGGTAAACACGGCGATTTGTTCGGTTATAGAAGAAAGCAGGAATGTTCCGGGTATAAATACCGAACTGATTATTGTGGATGATAACAGCGATTGTGCCTTTACCCCGAATAAAAATGACTTGCCCGAATACAAGGGCACTATAAGCATTGTACGCACTACAAAAACAATGGGCGTTAGTAAGGCGCGCAACCTGGGGCTTGAAAATGCCGCCCACCCTTATATTTTGTTCCTGGACGATGACGATACAAGCTTTCCCGACCGGTCAAAAGCTTTATACCCGCTGATACAAAATTCGGGATATAGCTTTATTACCGGTAAGTCGGTAATGAGGTCGGGCAAAAACACCCTTATTATACCTGAGGGGGATTCGGCAGCGCTTACTCCTCATGTGTACCTGAACAGTTTTCCTCACATCAATTCTGTGATATGGAGAAAAAACGATTTGTTAAAAGCAGGCGGAATGGATGAAGCCCTGCCCTATTTTGGCGAGCACCTTGCAGCACTTAAGCTATTACTAAACGGCTACACAGCCTTTCATACCCCCGAAACGGTTTCGGCATTCGAGTACCAGGACGGTGGCCTTACGTTAGAGTCGCACCAGAATAACCGGTTCCATGACAACAGTGTTGCTTTATTCACCACTCTGTTGAATTATTCTCTACACCACCCGGCATTCCGCAATACCTGCATGAACGTTTTAAAAATGATGGCAGTCAATAAACTGCAAAATTTTAATGATCTTATAAAACTGCTAAGTGCGAACCAAAAAAGTGATTGTGCTGAAGTTTTGCCCCTTTAATCTGCCCGGTGTAAATAAAACATCAATTTGTAACTGTTTATACAGCATCTTTGGCCGTTTTTTTGTCTGATTAACTGTCTGTGATGAACATAAAGAGGCTGATTTTTATTACGATACAACTTTGTTTTTCCGCTTATGTTGCTGCGCAGGACAGGGTACTTCTCAGCGGCCGTGTTACCGATGATGCTACCGGGGAAACTCTCATAGGCGCCACCATTATTAATGCCGACTCAGTTACCCAGGGCACAACCACCGATATTGACGGTAACTATAAACTTTACCTTAAACCGGGGATATACAAAATAAGAATATCCTACATAGGATATAAAACCCACGAGCTGGAACTGGAACTGAAAACCAATACCACCCGTAATTTTAAGCTTGAAACCGAAGCTGTAGCCGTAGACGAGGTGATAATAAATGCCGAAGCGAGCGATAAAAATGTGAAAAGCATTGAAATGAGCCGGATGGAACTTACCGGTAAAACTATAAAGCAACTCCCCGTTGTATTTGGCGAAACCGACGTATTAAAGAGCATTACCCTGCTGCCCGGTATTAAAAGCGGCGGTGAAGGTAGCACCGGTTTTTATGTGAGAGGTGGCGGCCCCGACCAAAACCTTGTGCTGCTGGATGATGCAGTAGTGTATAATGCCTCACACCTGCTGGGCTTTTTTTCGGTGTTCAACGGCGATGTGGTAGATAATGTGGAAGTGATAAAAGGCGGAATGCCGGCTAATTACGGGGGCAGGCTATCCTCTATTGTAAATGTGGGGATGCGGGAAGGCGACAGGAATAAATTTAAGGTAAACGGAGGGGTAGGACTTATATCATCCAGGCTGATGCTGGAAGGGCCTATCCAGAGGGAGAAAAGCTCGTTTATCATAAGCGCCCGCCGCACCTATGGCGATGTTATTGCCCGCCCTTTCCTGGCAGATAGCATTAAAGGCAACAGCCTGTATTTTTATGATATGAATGCCAAGCTCAGTTTTGTTCTTGGCAAGAAAGACCGTTTATATTTTACAGGATATTGGGGCCGCGATGTTTTCAGGTTTGTAAACAACCGGGTAAACAAATTTACCTTTACCGTAAACTGGGGAAACCGGATAGCATCCGTGCGCTGGAACCACACATACAGCTCCCGGCTTGTTTCCAATCTAAGCGTTACCTACAATGATTACGACCTGAAATCGACCGCTGAGTTTTATAACGCCCAGGCGAGCGTATACTCTGGCCTTCGGGATGTTACCACTAAACACGATTATGTGTACATCCCCAATAAAGAACTGAAGGTTAAGTTCGGCGCGTTGTATATTAACCATACTTTTATCCCCGGTATATTATCGGCCCAGCAATCGGGTATAAACATCAATCAAACTATTAACCGGCAATTTGCGCACGAGGGGGCAGGCTATGTATCCGTTGACTACGAGCCTTTCACACGCTGGTTTTTTAATGCCGGGTTGCGCTATTCCGTGTTCGACCAGGTGGGCCCTTATAAGCAACCCATTTATGATGAGCTGGGAACAGCTACCGGAAATTATGTAGAATACAAAAAAGGCACCTCTATAAAGTTATGGCACGGCGCCGAACCTCGGTTCTCTTTCCGGTACTCTGTTGATGCCTCCACTTCTGTAAAAGGTTCGTATACCCGCACACTGCAGTACCTGCACCTGGCAACTTCATCATCGGCCACGTTGCCCACCGATTTATGGGTACCCAGCTCAAGGCTGGTGAAACCGCAAGTGGCAGACCAGGTAGCCCTGGGCTTATTTAAAAACTTTAAAAAGGATGAATACGAAACTTCCATCGAGGCGTATTACAAGCCGATGCAAAACCAGATTGAATTTAAGCCGGGGGCCCAGCTGTTTTTTAACCAGAACCTGGAAAACGAGATGGTATTTGGCAGCGGACTTTCATACGGTGTGGAATTTTTTATAAAGAAAACCC
>DASPJH010000054.1:0-3646 GCA_035628715.1 Bacteroidia bacterium | reverse complement strand
TTAATGGTTTCAATATCCAAATCGTTGGTAGGCTCATCCAGCAGCAGTATGTCCGGGTTACCAAACAGCGCCTGCGCCAGCAGCACGCGCACCTTTTCGTTACCGCTCAGCTCATTCATCAGGCGGTAGTGCATATCTTCCTTAATGCCCACGTGGCTCAGCAACTCGGCGGCATCGCTTTCGGCCATCCAGCCGTTCATTTCGGCAAACTCACCTTCCAGTTCACTGGTACGCACGCCGTCGGCATCGGTAAAATCAGCTTTGGCATACAGGGCATCTTTTTCCTGCATAATATCCCACAGCTTGCGGTTACCCACAATCACTGCGTTCAGCACGGTAAACTCGTCAAACTCAAAGTGGTTTTGTTTCAGCACGCTCATGCGCATGCCGGGCAGCATGCTTATGCTGCCTGTATTGGCTTCTATCTCGCCCGAGAGTATTTTTAAGAAGGTAGATTTTCCTGCCCCGTTGGCGCCGATAACACCGTAGCAGTTACCGGGTGTGAATTTTACATTCACTTCATCAAACAACACACGCTTTCCGTAACGGAGGGAAACATTAGAAACTGTTAGCATTCAATAAGATTTTAAAAAGTCCGCAAAGATAGGGGTTAATTGGCTAAATAGCTAATGAAGTAATATGCCTGGATGCGAGGAGGTTTAAAACCTCCTGTTGGTGAAATTGCTGGGTTTCGAAGGGTTTAAAACCCTTCGAAACCCAGCAATTTCACAGGATGGAATTTTATATTCCCTCATTATGTTTCCTTAAGCATTCACGCTTGAAAGGACGGGGTTATTAAATAAGTAGCCACCTTATCAACAAATATCAAAAAGCGCTTTTAATAACCCCTGGCTTCAGCCGGGGATTACTAAAAATGGTTGAAGTGCTGACATTCCGCCTTGTGTGATGGGTTGTGGGTGAGCGAAGAGGGCAGGGGTATGATTGCATCTGCTATCCCATGCCTGAAAAACCGGATTAAAATAAAAACTCCTTCAGCTTAAGAGCCGAAGGAGTTTATTAATAAGGGCAGTATTATCCCCGTATTACTTTATAACAGTAAATTTATTTCTGAATAAAGGCTCGTTATCTTCTCCAAAAGCGGCTACAAAATAAATACCGTTAGATAACGATGATATATTTATAACGTTGGGAGCTTCAGTAAGTGAGGAAACTTCATGTTTTTTACCATCCAGGCTGTATACTTCCACCCTTGTGATTTTAGTGTTCCCGGTTTCAATATTCAAAACATCTGATGCGGGGTTAGGATAAACTGTTACATTCACCTGTTCTGTTTCGGCAACGCCAACACCGGGACCGGTATATTTTTTAAATTTCAGGTTATCTATTACGCCATACTCATTGGCAGCACCACCGGGAAGATTATAATAAGTAAGCTTGAGCAAATAAACCTTTGCCTTGTCAACTACTGACTTTGCAAAAGTCACTTCACCAGGAAGGAAAATACTGTTGTTTTTAAGTGAGGGCGAACTCCAGCTATAATCACCAAGATAATTATCGGCTGAATCATAAAAATATACATCCACGCCTAAACCGTTTAAAAACTGGTTAGTATTGTTTGCCACCTTATAATCAAATGTTATTGATGTTGGCTTGTCAATAAGGGAATCGTATATTTCTACTGTTGAGCCAACAATGCTGCCATTGTCATTATATGAGCCCAGGTGTACTGCATAGCTGCCCTGTGATCCGCTTGCGCTTCTTTTCACCACATCATGGTAAATGGCTGTCTTATTGTACATCCAATCAGCCGGCGCCAGCTTACCGCCGGTATCTGCCTGCCAGTTTTCAAAACTGTAGTTTTTAATGGGGTCCTGGGCATTAATTTGTAAACTTAGTAATAGGCTAAAAAACAATAGGAATAGATTTTTTTTCATGTTTAAATTTTAAATTAGGTTAATTATTATGCCAGCGTAAATTAGTTTTTGTTCAAAGTTTAGTAAATGCTGATCCATAGTAAAGGGCCATCTTATAAGTGGTCAAAAATGGGACATAACTGGCAGGGAAAACTTAATAAGTGGATTCCACCTCTGCAATCAGCCCCACCTGCGCTGGTATCATTTTTATCTTAGCGGTTTCGTAGTCAAAATATTCGCAGCTGTCTACTTCAGGTATTTCCAGCTGTTTACCGCTTTTGGGCGGCCACTCAATAAATATAGTGTTGCTCTTAATGCGAGATAAGTCCAGGTCAGCTTCCACCGCAAAAGCATGGATGATTTTACCACTTTTCTGGCGTACGGGTTTTAGTTCCTTAAAATCGCCTTTTATATCAATATTCAGTTCTTCTTTAAACTCACGGATAGCCGCTTTTAAAGGCTCTTCCCCTTCATCGTACTCCCCTTTGGGTATAGACCATGCACCCACATCCTTTTTAGCCCAAAAGGGGCCGCCCGGATGGGCCAGCAGGTATTCCCGCTTTCCGTTGCGTATACGGTAAACCAGTATTCCGGCGCTACGTTTTGGCATTATTCCAATAACACAAAAACACGAAATAAGTATTTGCAAATTAAGAATTGACAGATGAAAGCAGCAGTTAAAGACCGAAGGACAACACTGTCTTCCTGCGCAACCAGTAGTGAAACCGATGTCAATCTGTCCGATACCCGGCCTTCATGCTTTTAGTACTGTATGTATCAGTCCATGCATTCTTATCCAAAGTTTAATGCCTTAGTGTTAAAATAGCCTCTATCTTTGTTGCCCGTTTTTACCGGTTAGCTGTTTAGGATGTTGCGGTCACCTGTCAAAATTTCACCGACAATGAAATCATGTCACAGATTTACCGGCTGGCATATAAACTGCAAAAGGGCAAGCAAACCATTTTAACAAAAAACAATAAAATTATAAACAGTATGGCTATTTCAATTAAACCAATCGCAGGAACTCAAAACCGGGTTGTTGTTGAGCCTGTTGGCGCAGAAACTAAAACAACGTCAGGCATCATTATTCCTGATACCGCTAAAGAAAAGCCTCAAAAAGGCAAAGTGGTGTCGGTAAGTGAAGTTGACGACAAAGGCAACAAACCAGCCGTGAAAGAAGGCGATACCGTATTGTATGGCAAATATGCCGGTACTGAAATAAGTGTAGACGGTAAAGACTATCTTATCATGCGCGAATCTGACATTTTCGCAGTAGTGTAATCAAAACCTCCAACACCATTTTTTTAAATCTTTAAAATTAAAAATCAAACAGTTATGTCAAAGAAAATTCAGTATAGTGTAGATGCCCGCGATGGTTTAAAGCGTGGCGTTGATGCATTGGCAAATGCAGTAAAAGTAACCCTGGGACCTAAAGGCCGCAACGTGGTTATTGATAAAAAATTCGGCTCGCCTGCCATTACCAAAGACGGTGTGACAGTAGCCAAAGAAATTGAACTGAAAGACCCTATTGAAAACATGGGCGCCCAAATGGTGAAAGAAGTGGCCAGCAAAACTGCCGATATAGCAGGTGATGGTACTACTACTGCCACCGTTTTGGCACAGGCTATAGTTACTGCCGGACTTAAAAACGTAGCTGCAGGCGCTAACCCAATGGACCTGAAACGCGGTATTGACAAAGCTGTGGAAGCTATTGTTGCCAACCTGAAATCGCAATCACAAAACGTGGGCGATGACAACAACAAAATTGAACA
>DASPJH010000053.1:0-4533 GCA_035628715.1 Bacteroidia bacterium | reverse complement strand
GAGATAGCGCCCATGAAAAAGGACCGGCCTGCGCCGCTGGCAGATAATTTTAAAAGCAATAATTCACCCGTTGCAGACATTGAAATATCAAGTACATTGGGCAACCAGGTAATAGCTGACGAAGCTGTTGAAAAGCCAGAGGTGCGATACAAGCCTGAAAACAGGGGTTTAAGCAAGGACCTTAATGAAAAAGAGGCTAATAAGGTTACTGAAGAAGAAGAAACAGATTTTTTAATATCTGATTTTTCCGGATCCGCCAGGGATACTTTGCAAAAGGAGATTATTGCTTCGGCAACCCTTAGTGAAACAAAAAAGAAAACGGCCACTTTACCAGCTCCAAATTATATGAGCAATAACGGGGCATTCTCCAACGCTACGTTAAATGCCAATGGCGTGAACCATTATTTTTCATGGGATTTTGCTGATTCAGCCGAATATGGCAGGGCGGTGGCCCATTATGATTCGGCAGCGTATGATTCCTGTATTCTCACCATAAAAAGGGTAACAGAATTACCAGCTTCCTATTATTATGAAGATGGCTTGTTACTGAAAGCAAAAGCGCTGATAAAACAGGGGAAAAAGAAAGAAGCTAAAAAAGTGCTGAAGTCGGTAATTGCTTTGAACGGAGCTCGTAAAATGGAAGCTGAGGGACTACTGAACACACTGAAATAGGTGTTACTTTAATTCATCCAGTCTTTTTTTTAATGCAATATATTTTTTATCAGTGGGGACTTCATTTTCGCCAATAGAAAACCGGTTTATTAATCCCCAGTCAATATCCTCTATAATTAATTCTTTCCACTCCTTATTTTTAACCGGTAAAATTAACTGAGCGATAATGCCCGGCTCGCATACAAAGCAATCGCCTATGGCAAAAGCCGGAATTTCGCTGGCAGAACCTTTGTTTGTCCATATCACCTCAAAAAATAATTGTAATATTTGTTTATCCTTTGTTTTACAAAAATACACAGGTAATACCTCCAGTATCGGTTCGTATCTGCAATCGCTATGAAACTGCGCATTACGATAAGCCTTCCTGTAGGCACTGTCTTCCCAGTTACCTTTTTCCCAGGCAGTATTTTGTATTTCGCCCAGCCGTTTTTCTTCGCTTAATACCTTTACCAGGATATTTTTCTGGGCGGCAACCGGCAATTGCTCAATTATGCGCACCCGGCTTTTGTGCATGTATCCAGTTATCTGGTTATTGTTTTTATCCCGCTTATAAGTGAGCGCTTTATACCAGCCGGAACTGTCAGAAACCTCGCAGTAGAACAGGTCATTTGTATCCACAGTACCCAGTATTTCAAAGTTGGTGCCCTGTCCGGCCCGTATGTTGGTATAGTGGTCCTTATCTTCAATCCGGGCGATTTTCATATCGGCGGAGAAAGCAACTCTGGCAAGCAATACTAATAGTACCGGTAAAATAGTTTTCATACTTTACTGTTTCTAACAAATATACAATGGATAAGTCAGGTAGTTTGACAAACTTTTGAAAGTTTGTCAAACCCGGCACTATTCAATTAGAAGCGATGGTAGCAATTCCCCTTTTTTAATCGTACCTTTGCGCGCATCAGGGCATCTGTTCAAATATTCTAAAATTTTCGCAGGCGTTGCATGATAGATTAAATACAAAACATGGGAAAATCCAAAGAAACATTCAACAAAAAAGAAAAAGAGAAGAAGAAGCTCAAAAAACGCCAGGATAAAGAACTAAAACGCGAAGAACGCCAGGCCAACAACAGCAAAGGCAAAGGCCTTGATGAAATGATGGCGTATGTGGATGAACACGGGAATTTGACAACCACTCCACCTGACCCATCCAAAAAGATAGAAATTAACGTAGAGGATATTGTTATAGGCGCCCGCAACAACGTGGACGAAGAAGAAACTGTGCCCGAAGAACGCGCAGGTATTGTAAGCTACTTTAACCAGGAGAAAGGTTATGGCTTTATAAGAGACAGCAAATCACGCGAAACTATTTTTGTACACAACAACAATGCTGACAAGCCTCTTAAGGAGCAGGACAAAGTAACTTTTACCACTGATCAGGGTCCTAAAGGGCCAATAGCCGTAAATGTTAAGGTTACCGGCTAATACTTTTAAGACTTTAAAAAATTAATGGAAGTAAAAGACAGTAACGGAAACCTGCTTAATGATGGCGATACCGTAGTACTGATAAAGAGCTTACCTGTAAAAGGCGCTAATATTACCCTGAAACAGGGAACGGTGGTTAAAAACATCCGCCTTACTGACGATGACGAAGAGATAGAAGGAAAGGTAGATAAGGTGAAAATTGTACTTAAAACCAAGTTTTTGAAAAAGGGCTAGAGAAAAAAGCTTCCTGCCGGACCGGCAAACCAAAAAAGCCTTGCTTTACAAAGCAGGGCTTTTTTATTACCCTGCAGGTTACTCTGCTCTTTTCCTTTTGATGGCGTTTCCGGTTGTCAGTTGGAGCGAAATAGAGGGAACAATGGTTAGCCCTTTCATACTGAATGAAGATCCGTCTATAAGCCGATAACTGCCGTAATTTTGGTAGAACATGGAAAATGCGGGGATAACGTATACATATTTATAGCCCAGCTTCAGGTTTAAAAAGCCCCCAAACGCAGAGTACCCCTGTTTGTTCTGAACGCCAAATACAGGGTTACCATTCGCATCAAAAACACGGTCGGGCAGGGTAGTATAGTTAATATGGCTGTAGCTGTATGCCATACCAAAGGCAATGCTGCCATATTTTTCATCCCGGCCAAACGCATAGCTGAATATTACAGGCACCAGGAAGTCTTTGCGCTTAAATTTATATCCCAGCCGTGACGACAGGGCCTCCAGCTTATCAGGCATATCGAAATTCTGGAAAGAATATTGAAGGCCAATGCTACCGTGCAGGCCATCCGCAGGTTCCTCGCCAGCCTCGTAAGGGGTCAGAAACTGGTATTGTGTCATAAACACGTTGGCTGTCCCGGCCAGCTTGTAGCCTATCTCAAACTTATCAAACAGCCCGTAGCGCAGGTAAAAATCATAGCCGGTACCAATAGGGTCTACGCCATAACCAATAGCGGCCTTATTAATACGTTTCAGGGCCTCATCAACAGAGATGCTGTCCTTATTAGCCACCTCGGTAATGGTTTGCGCAGCCACATCCCAAAGCAGGCCGGTAGTGGCCGTGGGCAGGTTGGCAGTATATGACGCGCCCCCGGTAAAATTACCCTTGGGCGTAACCATGCCCGACTGGTTAATAACCCTTGGGGCAGTACACGAAGAAACAACGGCGGCCGCTGCCACAAGAATGCTTAGGTTTCTGTTGATCATAGGTTTAGGGTTTTTCAAAGGTAAGGCTTATATCTTTTAACTAGTAACCATAAGCTATGCCAGTTCATTACCCTAATGTGTTTTTTATTGGACAATTATTTGCTTTGCTGAAAAAATGGTACTACTTTTGCACCCTCACAACCAAATTGCGGGGTGGAGCAGTGGTAGCTCACCGGGCTCATAACCCGGGGGTCGTTGGTTCGAGTCCAGCCCCCGCTACGAATGAAAAGGCTTTCAGAAATGGAAGCCTTTTTTGTTTTTATGTTTACCGTATACGTATTATTTTCAGAGGCTGCAACAAAATCTACATTGGATTTTCTTCAAACATTGAGGAAAGATTAAAGTCGCATAATGAGTTGGCTACCAAAGGCTGGACAGTAAAGTTCAGACCCTGGGAAATTGTACATACCGAAGTCTTTGGAACAAAAGCAGAAGCCATGAAACGTGAGAAACAGCTTAAAACGGCCAGGGGACGTGAATTCATCTGGAAGTTAATTAATAAACGGTAGCTCACCGGGCTCATATCCGCCGGCTGGCGGACGTTGGTTCGAGTCCAGCCCCCGCTACGAGGAATACCTTCTCATGAAAATGGGAAGGTATTTATTTATACTTCCCGGGCTCATAACCCCGGAGCGGGGCTAAAGAGTTCGCATAGATAATTTTGTCGATTTCAGAATTCTCAGAATTCTCATAATTCTGATGCAAACAAATTAATACCTTCGCCATTGCACTAACCTAACCAATTATGAAGCGACTATCAATACTGGTAATTTGCATTGCAATACTTACAGGCGCCTGCCGTTCGGCTAAAACGGATACCAATGCCCGATTGTACCGCCAGGCTATAAAAGAATCTATGTATCCCGAAACCGACAAGGTGGATACAACACTTATTCCGCTTACACCGGATAATCCCGGTTTAATTAAGAAAACCATTAACGGCGAGGAGCATATTTTAATGGTGACCTGGAAAGCCGTTAATTATTATCCCGATTCAGGCAGTTATAATACAGGCTACTACCAAATTTGGGTTACTGCGGCGCCACAACTGCTGAACCGATTTAAAAAGGAAAGTCCTAGTGATACAGCCATGCGCCTGAAGCAATTGCTGGGACTGCCTCCTAACGGCGAATACAAAATATTTGTGGAATTCTGGGTGAAACCTTCAGATATGTTTCGTCCCTGCCCCGACAAGGAAGTAACCGACAGCCGCTGTAATACCTG
>DASPJH010000052.1:0-4827 GCA_035628715.1 Bacteroidia bacterium | reverse complement strand
CAGTTCTCTATGCTGGCATTAACTCCCCGTTTTGAAGGTAAATGGTTTGAAGCCTCAGTGCCTTTAGTGCTTAATAACGATTACCGCAATCTTACCGTGGGTGCATTCCTGCGTTTGGGCCCCTTCTTTATAGGGTCTGATAATATTTCGGGGTTGCTTAAGTCAAGCAACGTAAAAGGATTTGATTTATATACCGGCTGCTACATTCCTATTTTTAAACGTAACCCGAGAGACCGTGACAGGGATTTGATTTCTGACCGCCGCGACCGCTGCAAACAGGTGGCAGGAACTGCTGAGTTTTATGGTTGCCCCGATACCGATAAGGACGGCATTGAAGATAAGAACGACCAATGCCCCACGGTGGCCGGTATAGGTTATTTTCAGGGTTGCCCGGATACGGATAATGACAGCATACAGGATAAGTTTGACGAATGTCCTACCGTTGCCGGAAGCGGGATGTATGGCGGTTGCCCTGACACCGATAATGACGGTATTGAAGACCGTAAAGACTCCTGCGTTTTCCTTGCCGGTGACTCGGTATTATACGGCTGTCCTGATACAGACAGGGACGGTATTGCGGATAAGGATGATGAATGTGTTACAATGGACGGTAAGCGTGAGCACGGTGGCTGCCCAGACACTGACAAGGACGGCTTAAGGGATAAAGAAGATAAGTGCCCCGATGTAGCCGGTGAGCCTCAGTATGCCGGTTGCCCTGATACAGATAAAGACGGATGGCCCGACAGCGAAGATAAGTGTCCCACTATTGCAGGTTTGCCTGAATATGCCGGTTGTCCTGATACCGACAAAGACAGCTTACCTGATAATACCGACCAGTGCCCCACTGAAGCCGGGCCAATAGCCAATAACGGCTGTCCGCAGGACCAGATGCAACTGGTGGAACTGAACGAAGAGGAGAAAAAAGTACTGAACGAAGTATTCTCCAACCTGGAGTTTGAAACAGCTAAATCCATTATAAGAAAAGAGTCGTTTACCAGTTTGGATGAGCTGGCAGAACTGATGAATGTGAAGCCTGAGTACCGCCTGTATATTGCCGGGCATACCGATAACGTGGGTAAAAAGCAGTCCAACCTGAAACTTAGCCAGGACAGGGCCAAAGCCGTAAAAACTTACCTGGTGGCAAAAGGAATTGATGCTTCCCGCATTAAAACCGAAGGCTTTGGCGATTCAAGGCCATTGGAAAGCAACGATACTGAAGAAGGCCGCCAGAAAAACCGCCGCGTAGAGTTTAAGGTAATAAAGTAAACAAAGGATAGTAATTTTTGTAAAAATCCTGCCCGGGTAGTAACCGGGGCAGGATTTTATACTTTTTAAACAGTCCTGTGTATTTTGTTATACCGAAAATAGCGTTACTTTGATGTAACTAACCTTTTATGAACCGCTATTTAGGATGCTTGTACATTGCTGGTTTGCTGCTATTTGCAACCGGCACACAGGCCCAGCACTGGCTGGGATATGCCAACAGCAGCTATGCAGGTACTAACGGACTGTATATCAACCCGGCTAACGTTGCCAACGGTAAGTATAATTTTTACCTGAACCTGGCAGGAGTAAACATAAACTTTCATAACGATTACCTGAAGCTGAACACTCCCTATAGCCCCTGGAGGGTGGCTTTTAAGAACGTTCCTGGCAAATACCTTGATTCCAACGGGGTGCCTGAGTGGAACAACACGTATATGGCCGAAAACCTCAACGGAAAAAATAAGAATATAAGTTTTATGGCCGAGGTAAGAGGGCCATCATTTATGTTCTCCATCGGCCCCAGGCACACTTTTGCCATAGCTACCCGCACCCGTATAGGCATGCAATTGCTGGACCTTAATGAGAACCTGGCACGTATCATGCGATGGGGTACCAACCCGTTAGAGCCTGCTTTTTCAGGGCCGGAAAGCCTTGAATACGGCAAATTATACGGCCAGAATGATTTTGCCCTGAATGTGAATGCCTTTGCTGAATACAGCCTAACCTACAGCGGGCTGGTATATGAAGAAGGGCCCAACGCCTTTAAAGCCGGACTGACGGTGAAACGGCTGACGGGCATTTACAGTGCTTATCTTCAGAACAAGCCCGGCGGTGGTGTAATTGTGCACCAGGACGATAGTATGGGGTTTGTAAATACATCCCTGCAATATGCGTATGTAAACGAGAACTACTATACGGCCAACGATGCCAACCTGAGCTTTTCAAAAATTTTTATGAAAGATAAGCTGGGCAGCGGTTGGGGCTTTGATATTGGCTTTGCGTATGAGTACCGCCCTGAATACGAAAACTTCAGGTATAATATAGACGGCAAAAAGAAATACGATCGCAGCGCCGTAAAACATAAATTCAGAATTGCAGCAGCTGTTACTGATATCGGCAGTATTAACTATAACAACTCAAAATGGGTAGGAGAGAGGGTGCTTCCGCAAAGCGCCACCCTGCATGTGGGCAGCATGGATACCCTTAAAAAAATGTTTGAAGATTTTGGCCAGGAAAATGGTGATATCAACGGTTACGACCGTATGAATGAGAACATAAGCAAGCTGACGGGAGGTTTCCAGTCGGCAAACAACAGCTTCAAAACCAAGCTCCCCGCTACGCTAAACCTCCAGTTTGATTACAATATCACCCGTAACATTTTTGTTAATGCCACCTATATACAAAGCCTCCGCAAAAAAGGCGGGGTGGGCATGCGGCATTTCACCCAGCTTTCCGTTACACCCCGCATCGAGTCCAAATGGTTTGAAGCCGCTGTTCCCGTATTGGCCAACAACGATTTCCGCTCGGTAAACTTTGGATTGTTTTTCAGGATAGGGCCCTTGTTTTTTGGGTCTGACAGGGTAGGTTCGCTGATATTCAATACCCGCAATATGTACGGTATGGACGTATACGCCGGTATTTCTTTATCCCCTCTGTTTACTTACAAACGCAAAAAGGACCGCGACAGGGACGGCGTATCCGACCGGCTGGATGCCTGTGTTGATTCAGCGGGTTCGCCGCGGTTAAAAGGGTGTCCCGATTTTGACGATGACGGCGTGGCCGATAAAGACGACCAGTGCCCGGATGTTGCCGGTATCAGGTCTACCCGCGGTTGTCCTGACAGTGACGGAGATAAAATAGCCGATGATATAGACCATTGCCCCGCGCTGCCCGGCTCAAAAGAACTGAATGGCTGCCCGGATATTGATGAGGACGGCGTGATCGATACCGTTGATTTTTGTAAAGACCAGAAGGGCAACCTGATGATGGAAGGCTGCCCCGACAGTGATGATGACGGTTTACCTGACCATAAGGACAAATGCCCTAACGAAAAAGGGTTGAAGAAGTTTGACGGCTGTCCGCAGGAAGAAAAGCAGCAGGCTAAGGATACTGTTAAGCCACAACCACAGGCTGAAAAACCTTTGGTAGAAGAGAAACCCATTACACAAACGGAGGAAGAGCAGGTACTGAAAGAGGTGTTTGAAAGCTTGCAGTTTGAAAGCGGCAGCGCCATAATTAAGGACGAATCCGTTGCTTCACTGGATAACCTGGTAAGGCTGATGACAGCTAAATCTAAGTACATGGTTTCTATTGAAGGGCATACAGATAATGTGGGCGACCCGTCGGCCAACCTGCGCCTTAGCAAGCGCCGTGCACAGGCTATTAAAGAATACCTCGTATCAAAAGGCATTGAAGCCAAACGGGTATTTACCGAAGGTTTCGGGGATACAAGGCCGTTGGTTTCCAACAATACTCCCGAAAACCGCCGCAAAAACCGCCGCGTGGAGTTTATGATTATGAGGCTGGCGGAGTGATAGTAGTATTAACGTGAATTGGTTTAAAAAAATTGGAACAACCGGGCGTCATTGCGAGTGGGCAGCCTTAAAAGTGTGCTGTTTGCAATAAAGAAAGCGAAGCAATCTTATTGAAAACACATAGTAATTTTTACCGGAACGATGAGGGTTTATAATGGTGGCGAGGGATTGCTTCAATAATGTTTATTGATAGTTGTATGGTTGCCAGTTTACCCTTTCGCAATGACGTTTGCCACGTTTCATACACTGGTTATTAATAAAATTAATAATAAAAACATCGTTTCGGCCTCAACAGCCTTTCATCTGTGTTTACTTGTATCGTAACCCATTTCCTGATTATATTTCAAAAAATTTCCAACCCTTTACTGTTTACTAAGTCAAATTAATGTCTCTATAAACCTTGGTGTTAAGTGATGCCGATATAGTTAAAGGCTGCATAGCCGGTGACGCTAAGGTGCAACAGGCTTTGTACCAAAAGCTGGCCCCTAAAATGCTGGCTGTTTGCTACAGGTATTGCAACGACAGGGACGATGCAAAGGATGTGATGCATGAGGCCTTTGTGAAAGTATTCTTAAACATGGGGAGGTTTAAGTTTAACAGCTCTTTGGAAACCTGGATAACCCGGATAATGATAAACTCGGCCATTGATTTTTTTAAAAAGAAAACAAAAATGAGCGCCCTGTTTGAGAATATAAAAGACGGAGATGATGCAGAAGATACACACGAGATAGATGACCCGGGATCACAGGTAAGCGAAGAAATTTTACTGCAGTTAATAGATGAGCTGCCAAAAGGAAGCAAGATGATATTTAACTTATATGCCATAGAGGGTTTGGGCCACAAGGATATAGCACAGATGATGGGCATATCCGAAGGGACTTCCAAATCGCAGCTGTCCCGCGCAAGGGAACTGCTGAAAAAGGCATTGAAAGATAAAAAATTAGTTGAGTAAGAAACGAATACATATTGATGACCTTTTCCGGCGCGGGCTGGGCAATATGCAACTGCCGGTAAGCGGCAGCGACTT
>DASPJH010000051.1:0-5629 GCA_035628715.1 Bacteroidia bacterium | reverse complement strand
TTTTAGTAATCCCCTCGGTGGGTTTGGTGCTGTTTATCCACCGGGCGAAAGAAAAAAGGCAATACTCACAGGCCAGCCTGTTTTGTAAACTGGTAATGCTGGGTGGCATTGCATCAATGCTTTTTACATAATGAAGAATTTGTTACTGGCGTCGCAATCGCCAAGGAGGCAGCAGTTGCTGCGTGACGCAGGCTTTAAAATTGATGTGGTAAAGGTAGATGTTGAGGAAACCTTTCCGGGCAACCTGGTAGCTGGAGAAATACCAGTATACCTGGCGCAAAAAAAGGGTGCTGCTTACGCTGAGCCTTTAAAAAATGATGTATTAATTACGGCCGACACCATTGTGTGGCTGGACGGTAAAGTGCTAAACAAGCCGCAAACCTTTGATGAAGCGTTTGTTATGATAAAATCACTCCAGGGTAAAATGCACCATGTGTATACGGGAGTTTGCCTGAAAAGCCGCTGGGGGACCTGGACATTTTGCGAGGCAACCGAAGTGTATTTTTCTGAAATATCCGATCAGGACATTACCTATTACATAAACACCTTTAAACCATACGACAAAGCCGGAGCATATGGCATACAGGAGTGGATAGGCTATCGCTTTGTGGAGATGATAAACGGATGCTATAATAACGTGGTGGGATTTCCGGTAGCAAGATTTTGTAAAGAGATTGATAAATTTACCGCCCAGTAATTAATTATAATGCCCGGCAATACCCTTGGACAACTATTCCGCATAACTACCTTCGGCGAATCGCACGGACAGGCGATAGGCGTAGTAATAGACGGTTGTCCGCCGTTGCTGGAGCTGAATATTGACTTTATTAACAACGAAATGGCCCGCAGGAGGCCCGGCCAGTCGTTGCTTACCACTCAACGAAAAGAGACCGACCAAGTACAAATTATTTCAGGGGTGTTTGAGGGGAAAACCACCGGTGCACCCATAGCCATCCTTCTTCCTAATACCGATCAGCGCAGCGGGGATTACGAAGCAATGAAGGATGTTTTTCGTCCTTCACATGCCGATTACACCTATATGGCTAAATATGGTATTCGCGACTACAGGGGAGGAGGACGGTCCTCAGCACGGACAACCGCTGCTGTGGTAGCTGCCGGTGCAGTGGCTAAACTTATACTTCAAAAAGAAAGTATAGAAATACACGGATATGTAAGCAGGGTAGGCACCGTAGCAATACCGCCGGACACTGAACTGGATTTTACCCAAACTGAAACCAATGCTGTAAGATGCCCTGATTATGAAACGGCGCTACAGATGATTACCCTGATTGAAGAAGCGCGGGATGAAGGGGATAGTTTGGGGGGAGTAGTTTCTTGTGTGATTAAAAACTGCCCGGCAGGAATGGGTGACCCGGTATTTGATAAACTGGAAGCCGACCTTGCCAAAGCCATGCTGAGCATTAATGCAACCAAGGGCTTTGAATACGGTAGCGGCTTTGAAGGAACAAGGCTGAAAGGCAGCCAGCACAACGACCGGTTTTTTGAGGAAAACCAAACTGTTAAAACAAGCACTAACCATAGCGGTGGAGTGCAGGGAGGAATTACCAACGGTATGGATATATATTTTAATGTAGCCTTTAAGCCCACAGCCACTATTGCAAAACCGCAGGAAACTATAACTTTGGGCGGTGACAAAGCCCTGCTGGAAGCCAAAGGCCGTCACGACCCATGCGTACTACCGCGCGCAGTGCCGATAGTGGAAGCCATGGCCGCACTGGTGCTGGCCGACCACTGGCTGAGGAATAAATCAATTCACTAAGAAAACAACCTGTAAACCATGTTTAAGAAATTACCGCTTCACACTAAAATACTAATTGGCCTTGCGCTTGGCGTTGTTTGGGGACTAATAGCCGCTAACCTTGGCTGGGGAGAAGAAAACGGCCTATATATAGCACCATTGGGCAAAATTTTCGTAAACCTGCTTAAAATGATTGCTATTCCCATGATTATTACTTCGCTGGTAATGGGTGTGGCCAGCCTGAATGATATTAGCAAGTTGGGCCGTATTGGCGGCCGTACACTGGGTATTTTTATTGTAACCACAGTATTTGCCGTTAGCATTGGTTTGCTGGTGGCTAATGTGCTAAAGCCAGGTGACTCACTCTCCGACGAAACAAAGCAATCGTTGGTATCATCCTACGAAGAAAAGGCATCACAAAATGAAAAGAAGGCTGAAGATGTGTCCAAAGGTGGTCCCATGCAGCCATTGGTGGATATATTTCCTGAAAATCTTTTAAAAGCGGCCACTGATAACCAAATGATGCTTTCCATGGTAATTATAGCTGTAGTGTTTGGCATTGCATCCATTATGATTCCCCGTGAAAAAGCAGAGCCCTTGTTAAAGTTTATGGACAGCGCCAACGAAGTAATTCTGAAAGTGGTGGATATTGTAATGCTGATGGCACCCATTGGAGTATTTGCGCTTATTTCATCGGTAATAACAGATTTGGCAGGCAATGATCCGTCACAAACTATTAATCTGTTAAAAGCGCTTGGCTTATACGTTATTACGGTTTTACTTGGACTGGTTCTTCATGCCGGACTGGTGTATCTGCCTATGGTTAAATTTTTGGCAAAATTGAGTCCTTTATGGTTTCTTAAAAGAATGCGTCCTGTACACCTGCTGGCCTTTTCAACCAGTAGCAGCAATGCCACATTGCCTCTAAATATTGAGAATACGGAAGAGCGTATGGGGGTGAAAAAGGAAATAGCCAGTTTTGTGCTTCCTTTGGGCGCTACTGTAAATATGGACGGTACCAGCCTTTACCAGTCGGTAGCTGCTATATTTATTGCCCAGGCATTCAACATTGACTTATCTTTTACTGACCAGCTGCTGATCATCCTCACAGCCACCCTGGCGTCTATTGGTTCAGCCGGCGTGCCCGGTGCCGGTATGGTAATGCTGGCTATTGTGCTTAATTCGGTTGGCATTCCGGTGGAAGGAATCGCCCTGATTATGGGCCCTGACCGTATTCTGGACATGTGCCGCACCGTAATAAATGTAACCGGCGACACTACTGTAGCCACAGTAATTGCCAGGCGAGAAGGAAAAATTGAGTCTGTGGCATAAAAAATGTAAATGGTGTTCCAACATTGGAATGGAAATGTCAGTCTATTGTCATTGATATTTAATCGTCAAAAATTTACCTTTGGCAGAATTTGTGCTTAAACTACCTGCCGGATTTTAATTAGTACCTTAACCAAATGAAGCGTTTTTTAACAGTCTTATTCACATTTATTTCTCTGGCCACTTATGCCCAGCAAAATTCTCATCCTTGTATTACCGATGAAATAACCGATTCATTGTTTAGCACTAACCCTGAGTTTGCTATTCAGCAGGAGCAATTTTTCAAGCAGTACCGTGAAAAGCTTGATAATATAGGCTTTCAGCGCAAAAGCGGCGGAGGGTATATTATTCCTGTTGTATTCCATGTAATTCATACCTACGGCGCTGAAAATATTTCCAAAGAGCAGATACTTGACCAAATGCGGATACTGAACGAAGATTTTAACCGCGAAAACGCGGATAAAGTTAACACCCGCGCAATATTTCAGGATAACGCGGCCGATTGCGAAATCGAATTCCGCCTGGCCACCAAAGACCCTTCCGGAAACTGTACAGACGGTATTAACCGCGTGTATTCAACGCTGACCAATGAAACAAGAAACGAAGTTAAAAGCCTGATTTGGTGGGACAATACAAAATACCTGAATATTTGGGTGGTAAAATCAATCAAAACCTTTGGAGACGACCAAACGGGTATTACACTTGGATTTGCCAACTTTCCGTGGACACTTCCGGGCGCAAACAAAAATGACGGAGTAGTTATACGTGCTGATTATGTAGGCACTATTGGTACCAGCAGTCCTGCTAAAGCAGGCCGTGTGCTTACGCATGAGGTAGGCCACTATCTGGGCTTAATGCACACCTTCCAGGGGGAATGCGGAAATTCAAGCTGCACCAGTTCAGGTGACAGGATTTGTGATACGCCTCCGGTTGATGCGCCTTCTTACGGCTGTCCGATAGGTAATAATACCTGTAATAACGATTCTCCCAACGAACTGGATATGGTAGAGAATTTTATGGATTATGCCGACGGAAGTTGCCAAAACCTGTTTACCTGGGGACAAAAAGATATGATGGATATGGTGCTTGCTTCGCAAAGGGCCAGCCTGGTTTCTGTTTCTAATCTTATTGGTACAGGAGTGGACCAGCAAACTGCTCAAACCTGTGCTCCCAAAGCCGATTTCTCCAACCAGGTAATATATGTTTGCGAGGGTAATACGGTAAATTTTGCTGACCTTTCATGGGGAGGTAAAGTTACCAGCCGCACATGGACGTTTAGTGGTGCAACGCCATCAACAGCCAACGATTCAACAGTTACTATAAAGTATAACACCCCTGGCACATATTCAGTTACCCTCCAGGTAGGTAACTCAACCGGCCAAAACCAGCTTACACGTAGCCAAACCGTTGTTGTTATGCCATCGGTATCTCCCAATAAATTTATTTATGAAGGATTTGAGGGACCTAGCTTTCCGCCTTTGGGATGGTCAAATGCAACCACCCTGGCTAGTAAAAACTGGGATCGCACTTTATTGTCAAAGTATTCGGGCAGTGCATCTGCAAGGGTACTTATCAACTCTACAACGCCGGCTGGTGAAACTTTCACGGTAACTATGCCCCCGGTAGACGCTTCAGCGCTCACAGGTGCTAATAATGTTATCCGGTTTAAAGTGGCTTATGCCCAAAGAACCGGAGTAATACCTGACCGGTTGCGCCTATTGTTCTCAACCGATTGTGGAAACAGCTGGATATTTTTAAAGCAATACACAGGCACTATGCTGGCAAGTGCTCCCAACTATACAGGAAGTAACTTCGTTCCTTCAGATGCTTCACAATGGAAAGAAATTTCAGAATCGCTGAATCTTATTAATCCCAAAACCAATATTATTCTTCGTTTCGAAGCAATCAGCAATTCAGGTAACAGCATTTACCTGGACGATATTCAAATTGCCTCGGCCACAACATCGGCAAGTGAAATAGCAAACCAGGAAGTCGGTCTTAACGTATATCCTAACCCGGCACAGGATAATGCTACTGTATCCTTTACTACAGATAACGATGCGGCTGTGGATGTAAAAGTATACGATATTACCGGCGGTTTGGTGAAGGACTTTGGTGCAACCCGCCAGCAGGCAGGTGCACATGCCTACACCATCAACAAATTTGATAATAATTTAACTGCTGGTGTTTACCTTGTTAAAGTTTTGATTAACAATGTTTTATATACTGAAAAACTTATTCTTTCCGAGTAATGTTTTAAAACAGTAAATTGGATTTTAAGATATTAATTCTTTCTTTGGCGGCAGTTAACATAAACTGACCGCCAAAGTTTTTTACAGGTATGGTGAAAAATCTAGTAATAGTAGAGTCTCCGGCTAAAGCCAAAACCATTGAGGGCTTTTTGGGTAAAGACTTTACGGTAAAATCCTGCTTCGGGCATATCCGCGATTTGTCCAAAGAGCATAACGGGGTTTTGATTGAAAAGAACTTCGAGCCTATATACGAGGTGCCCGATGAAAAGAAGCAGGTGGTATCCGAGCT
>DASPJH010000050.1:0-10781 GCA_035628715.1 Bacteroidia bacterium | reverse complement strand
AGTAGTTGAGGACGACGTGGAAACGGATGATGAACCGCTGCCCGAAACTGATCAAAACAAGGATTACAAACCTACAGAGAACAGAAAGCCTGTAGAGGAGCCGCAGCCTGAACAGACCAATGAACCGGAGATTTTCGATATTGTAGAGAATCCGCCTACTTTTTCCGGCGGTGATGCTGCCATGCAAAAATTTATCAGGGATAACCTGGTGTATCCGCCGTTGGCAGTTGAAAACGGTCTGCAGGGAAGGGTAATTGTACAGTTTGTTGTGGAGCCTGATGGCCGCGTTACCGACGTGAAAGCATTAAAGTTTTTTGACGAAGACTGCGCCAAAGAAGCTATACGTGTAGTTAAGCTTATGCGCTGGAATCCTGGAAAGCAGCGTAATAAAGCCGTTAAAACAAGGATGGTTATCCCCATTACATTCAAATTAAGTTAATCGCTTTTATAATATTTAAACTAACCCCGTGCTTACTGCATGGGGTTTTTTGTTATTTAAGTTTCCTTGTCTCATTACTATTACTTAAACTTTTTAAGAGTCATGATTGTTAGCTTTCAAATGAATTTTTTACCCGTAGTTGTTGTGTTGTTTTAGCCGGTCCGGTGAAATGGAAACAGAATAAAACTGCCCGGCTACCCCGGATTATTGGAAACTAAATTTCCTGCAGTAAAATTTTATTTGTTGCTGGTATTAAGAATGAAAACAAATACTAAATTGCGGGTTCCTTAAGTAGCGGGCATTTTTTACAGTGAGATTTATTTAATGAACCCATTTAGCTTTTTAACCCAGGAACTGGCAATTGACCTTGGAACGGCCAATACACTTATAATACATAAAGATAAAGTGGTGGTGGATGAACCTTCCATTATTGCCGTTCACCGATCCACAGGGAATGTGGTAGCCATTGGGAACCAGGCCATGCAAATGCATGGTAAAACCCACGAAGACATTAAAACTATCAGGCCGCTGAAAGACGGGGTAATTGCCGATTTCCAGGCTGCTGAGCAGATGATACGCGGGATGATTAAAATGATCAGCCCCGGCCGTAAGCTTTTCAGTCCCAATCTGAGAATGGTAATATGTATTCCCTCCGGCATTACCGAAGTAGAGAAACGTGCAGTTAAAGACAGTGCCGAGCGGGCAGGAGGTAAAGAGGTATACATGATACACGAGCCCATGGCCGCAGCCATTGGTATAGGTATAGACGTGGCCGAGCCAATGGGTAACATGATTATTGATATTGGCGGTGGCACAACTGAAATTGCTGTAATAGCCCTGGGGGGTATTGTTTGCGACCAAAGTATACGGGTGGCCGGTGATGAATTTACCGCCGATATTATGGACTATATGCGCCGCCAGCATAACCTGCTGATTGGTGAGCGTACTGCCGAGCGTATGAAAATTGAAGTAGGCAGTGCCCTGAGCGAGCTTGAAAACCCTCCTGAAGATTTTGCAGTTAACGGTCGTGACCTTATGACCGGTATCCCCAAGCAGATTAAAGTGAACTACACCGAGATAGCACTAGCATTGGATAAATCCATCTCTAAAATAGAAGAGGCTATTTTGAGAGCGCTGGAGCTAACACCGCCCGAGCTTTCTGCTGATATTTACCAAACCGGGCTTTACCTTACCGGAGGTGGAGCTTTGCTCAGAGGACTTGATAAGCGCGTATCTGCAAAAACAAAGCTGCCTGTTTACGTTGCCGACGACCCCCTGAGAGCAGTAGTGCGCGGTACCGGCATAGCCCTTAAAAATATAGACAATTTTAAATTCTTAATGAGCTGATTGTGGCCGCTACTGTATGCGTAACCTGCTGCGTTTTATAGCCCGCTACCACCTTTTTTTTACTTTCCTTGCCCTGGAAGGAATTGCCTTCTGGATTTTTATGCGCCACGACCATTTTCAGCGCTCCGTTTTTGTAAATACATCCAACCAGGTTACCGGCCAGTTTTATGAACGGGTGGCAAATGTTAAGGAGTATTTTGGGCTGAGACAGGTTAACGAAGAACTGGCAAAGGAAAATGCACGGCTGCTGGCGCTGCTTAAGGAATCTCAATACGTAGATACCAGTGAGTTTACCTTAAAAAATGATACCGCATTAAGGCAGAAATACCTGTATATTGATGCTGAAGTAATACGCAACACCGTAAACCTTAAGAATAATTACCTTACCCTTAACCGTGGCAGTAATCACGGCGTAATGGCCGGCATGGGGGTTATCAGCAGTAATGGTGTAGTAGGAATGGTGTACATGGTATCGCCAAATTTTTGTACGGTAATATCGCTGTTGAATTCAAACACCCGTATTCCGCCTAAAATTGAAGACAACGATTACTTTGGAACCCTTACCTGGGAAGGTAAAGACCCCCGTTACGCTACGCTGAATGAAATAAACATGCACGTGCCGGTAAAAGAAGGCCAGCGTGTTGTTACCAGCGGTTACAGCAAGGTGTATCCTGAAAATATACCTATCGGTGTTATTGAGGAGAAATATGTTCCGCCGGGAGAAAACTTTTATAAGATAAAGGTGAAGTTGTTTACTAATTTTGAAGCACTGCGCAAGGTGTACATTGTAAATAACCTTTTGCAGGCAGAACAGGATTCATTGGAAACACGCTCAGACATTGACGCCCGGTAGTATAATAAGGTACTTTTTAATTTTTACAGGCCTGCTTTTGCTGCAGGTAGTGATAATAGACCCAATAAACCTGGGCCGGTTCGCCACGCCCTTTTTATATGTATTGTTTGTTATAATACTGCCTGTAAACGTTAAGCCCTGGCGTACACTGGTGATTTGCTTTATTGCCGGCCTGGCTGCCGACTTTTTTTCTGACACCGGCGCCAAACATGCTTTTTGCATGACGATGGCTGCCTTTACACGCACTTATTTTTTGCCCGTATTTATTAATAAAGACGATCTTGAAAAAGCTATGGAGCCCAACCTGTTTAATATGGGTTACCGGCTTTTTATTTTTTATGCCGCTGGCCTCACCTTTGTATACCACCTGGCATTTACTTTGCTTGATTATTTCACTTTCCACTATTTTTTCAGGTCAATAGCAATTGCCATTGCCAGTTCCCTACTGGGACTGGTGCTTATTTTGCTTATCCAACTGATTTTTTACAGGGTGCGCGCTAACGAATTATGACATCATCTGATAACAGGCATTACCTTTATTATGCAATATTCGGCCTATTGGGCTTTGTATTGATAGTACGCCTGTTTTTTCTGCAGGTGCTGGATGAAAGCTACGTTGAAATAGCCCGTGACAATGCCCGCCGGGAAATAGTGCAGTTTCCGCCGCGCGGGCTTATCTATGACCGCAATGGCGAGCTGCTGGTTTTTAATGATGTGATTTATGACCTTATGGTGGTGCCCCGCCAGGTAAAAGACCTGGACACTATGGCATTTTGCACCCTGCTTGATATTACCCGGCAGGAATTTGAACAAAAAATGAATAAGGCCATTGTAATGAATGGCCGTATACGCTCATCCGTTTTTGAAAAACAGATTTCCCCCAGGGCATTTGCCTCTTTCCAGGAACAGCTGTACAACTTTACCGGTTTCTTTATTGAAATAAGAACCGACCGGCATTATAAAACCAGCAGTATGGCTCACGTACTGGGTAATATTGGTGAAATTTCAGAAAAAAGAATAAAAGAATCAAACGGGTATTACCGCCAGGGAGAATACATAGGTCTTAACGGTATTGAACGTTCGTACGAAAACCTGCTCCGCGGCACCAAAGGGGTGCGCAATATGCTGGTAGATGTACACGGACGTGAAATAGGGCCTTATAACAACGGGCTGCTGGATACACCTTCCGTTAGCGGTACCAACCTGTATGTTACGCTCGATGCTTTTTTGCAATCTTACGGTGAGAAATTGCTCCAGAATAAAATCGGGAGCGTGGTGGCAATAGAACCCAATACGGGTGAAATTCTTGCGCTGGTAAGTAGTCCCGGTTACGATCCCAATCTTTTTGTAGGCCGTGAGCGAGGCTCCAACTACATGAAATTGCTGAAAGACTCGCTAAAACCCTTATTTAACCGGCCGCTTAACGCTCCTTACCCTCCCGGCTCTGTATTTAAAATTATTGAGTCGCTTATAGGTCAACAGGAAGGAACACTTTTTCCCCATACTAAATATCACTGCAATATGGGGTATAGGGTAGGCAATCACACCGTAAAATGCAGCCACCGTCATTATTCGCCTATTGATCTTTTAGGCGCTATAGAGCAAAGCTGCAATCCATATTACTGCCACGTTTTCAGGGCAATTATGGACCAGCCGAAGTTTAAATCCACTGCCGAAGCCTACGAAAACTGGTACAAGCACATGCAGGCCTTTGGTATAGGAACACAGCTGGGTATAGATCTTTATGGCGAATCAAAAGGTATACTTTATCCTTATACATACTTTGACAAACTGTATGGCAAAGGCAGCTGGCGAAGCACTAATATTATATCGCTGTCTATTGGCCAGGGCGAGGTAGGTATTACCCCTTTGCAAATGGCCAATGTGGTTGCCTGTGTGGCTAACCGCGGTTACTTTAAAACGCCTCATATTTTGCGCTATATAGGGGATGAAAAAAAGGTGCCAGAGCAGTTTGTCAAAAAGCGCTATACACTGGTAGACACGCAGTATTTTGAAGTGGTGTGCCAGGGCATGGCCCGGGTAGTAAACAACGGTACTGCCCGTGTAGCACAGATAAAAGGCATACAGGTGTGCGGAAAAACCGGTACGGCGCAAAACCCGCACGGGGATGACCACTCTGTATTTATTGGTTTTGCCCCGCTTGAAAACCCAAAAATAGCAATAGCAGTAGTGGTGGAAAACGGAGGTTTTGGCTCACGCTGGGCGGCGCCTATTGCCAGCCTTATGATGGAATACTACCTGAACGGGCACCAGCCTACCACGCGGCCGGACCTGGAAAAAAGAATGCTGGAAGGTAACCTGATAAAGTGATGATGGAGCGCGACGACGACATATTAAAAACAGGAACCTTTGATTGGCTGATAGTATTTATTTACCTGGCAATGGTAATATGGGGCTGGCTGGCTATTTATTCAGCCGATTTTAACCCCGTACACCCCGAAATTTACTCCCTCGATCAAAGCTACGGCAGACAGCTTTTATGGATTGGCGCTTCTATGGTTATTGCGCTGGTGGTGCTTTTGCTTGATCACAGGGTATATCCCGCGTTTGCTTATATAATTTATGGTATTATAATACTGGCGCTTGTTTCTGTATTTTTCCTGGTCAGTAAGCGAACAGCAGGTGCCTTATCATGGTTTGAGATTGGCTCGTTCAAATTCCAGCCTTCCGAATTTGCAAAATTTGCCACCGCACTGGCTATTGCCAAATACCTTAGCGCCTACGGCATCAGTTTTAAGGACCGTAAGACCCAGGTTATTTGTTTCGCTTTATTTTTAGTGCCTATGGCACTTGTATTAGCCCAAAACGATACCGGCAGCGCGCTGGTATTCTCAGCCTTTATCCTGGCTTTATACCGCGAAGGGCTTTCGGGCTTCCTGCTTTTTACCGGTGTATATGCCGCCCTGCTGTTTTTATTGGCAATACTGGTGGATAATATAGTGCTGGTGGCAGTTTTAAGCTGCATAGCTCTTCTGATCATCTTATTTGTAAGAAAAAACCGGGGCCTGGTATTTACGGTAATCGGTTTCCTGGTGCTTTCACTGGGTGTTATTTTCAGCGTTGATTACGTATACAATAATGTACTGCAGCCACACCAGCACCAGCGTATTGAAGTAATGCTGGGCCGTGTGGACGATATTAAAGGGGTTGGGTATAACGTATACCAAAGTAAAGTGGCCATTGGTTCTGGCGGTATTTACGGAAAAGGCTTTTTACAGGGCACGCAAACCAAACTGCACTTTGTTCCTGAGCAAAGCACCGATTTTATTTTTTGTACCGTTGGTGAGGAGTATGGCTTTGTTGGCTCCGCGGGACTGGTAATATTATATGTCAGTTTCCTGATACGGCTGATACAGATAGCCGAGCGGCAGCGCAGCCGTTTTAACCGCATATACGCCTATTGCGTGGCTTCAATATTTTTCATTCACTTTGCCATCAACCTGGGAATGACGGTAGGTATATTTCCGGTGGTAGGTATCCCGCTCCCTTTCTTCAGTTACGGAGGCTCGTCATTGCTGGGTTTCACTATTATGCTGTTCATCCTTATCCGCCTGGATGCCAACCGGAGGAATGAGGTGAAACGGGCGTTTGAGATTTAGCATTTATTTGCTGGCAGCATACGCTTTATATTCCGGCGATTCGGTAAATTCAGGGTAATCGGCAACGTTTATAAATTCATCGGGATTCTGGCCGGTTTCTTTTTTCCATTTTTTCATGGTATCAACAGCCTGCTTAAATTTATTGTTGACAATCAGCAGCGAAACATAAGTGGGATAAGCCGCTTCTTCTTTAGGAAAATTTTTAACAAATTTTTCCAAACTGGCCTCGGCCTTATCATATTCTTCAGTAGATACATACAGGTTGCCCCGGTATAGTTCAAGGTATGGGTCGCCGCCTACCAGGCTGTCAGTTTTATTAATCACTTCCAGCGTTTTTGCATAATTGTCTTCCATAAAATAGCGGTCGATCATTAATAAGCTCAACCCCGGCTCATTGGGATATGCCTTATAAAAATCATCCATGGCGGCTTTGTACTGTTCATCACCCACATTTTGGGCTGCCGTCATGCGTATGGTTAAAAACAGCTTGAGCTTTTTATCCTCGGGCGACAGCTTGTTATATAAGGTTAGTATTTTGTTATAATTCTGCTCTTTCTGGGCGGCCCGCATAGCCTTTACGGTTTGAAGGGTTGGGGAGGAAGCCGCATTACTCATTTCCGAATCCTGGAAATTTTGTATCATGGACGCCAGTGATGAAGAAATATCATCGATTAACAGATACGAATATATATCAGCTATTTTCAGCTCATTTTTAGTGTTTTTAATTACATAAAATTCCAGGTAATTCAGCCCGTCGCCTGCTTCCATACGAAATAATGCCCGTTTCTCCTTATTTCTTTCCACCACTTTCAGGAATTTAAAGCCGGTAGACTGCGCTTCAAACTCGGCCATAATGTTATTTGTTTGTGAACCCGATTTGAAGCCTTCCATGAAATCTTTTTTATCAGCTTCAGAAAGTTGGATTTTAGCCAGTATCCTGTTGCCAAGTGCCTCCACATCAAAGTGGTTTTTGCTTATTTTTTCCCACGCACCGGCATTGGCCAATGAATCAATTTTTAACCCGAACTTTTTGATTTCGGCGTCCGTGGGCTTGGTTTGAGATATGGCCGGGATAGAAGCAGCCATAAAAAGAAGGAAAAGGCTTATTGCTGTTAAACGGTTGCGCATACAGCAAAAATAGGGTTTGTTTGACATCTACTTCTGGGAAAGTTAGTAAGCGTATAATTGTTCATTACTCTTATTCAAACCCAACCGCGATATTATTAATAATACTCTATTTCCCTGACATATACTGAGAATCTCCAATGCGTGCCATTCACAATATTTTTTCCGGGTTCTTCACAATTTCACAGTAGTAATAGCCGTTTTTTTCTACATCAAACCAAAAACAAATATTTACTCCTGATTCTGTAATCAAATGCATTACTTTTTCATCATATTTTGATTGTTCTTCAACGAATTCAATACTGTATTGCTTTAGAAGGTTTTTTGCATTCTCTATGGATAAATTTTTATCCCAGCCATTATAATTAATCCTGAAATTATAACGCTTACAGCGTCCTACCCACGGCTGAAACATAATGAACAACAGTTCATCGTCTTCACTTTTATCATCAAAATAAAATTCAACCATCCCATATTTATAAATACCAGAAAATTTACTTTCCGGAAAACTATAGTGTTCGCATTGCACACCTCCCATCAATTGAAGGAAATCCTTTCTGGTTATTCCAAAAGAAATATTTTGGAAAGATCCATTTTTCAGAAAGTCCTTCATTGTTTCTTTTATCAGCATAACTACTTGTTGCTCTACTTATTCCACGGAAATTTTGGATCCCAAATATTGACTAAATTCTTGTAAAACAAGTTATCTTCTTTATCAACTATTATTATACCTTCCTGTTTATAAACTCCTTGTTCTAAAAGCAGCGATACAATCTCGTCAGTCACTTCCCTGTAGGCAGTAAAACTATTCGATTTGTATTTTTCACCAAATAAAAAAAACTCTTCATCAGAATCATTAATAAATGTAATTTTATCACCAACATTATTCAATAAATAACAGGTCACTATACTTCCGGCTATTGCAGTACCCGAAAGCTCCCTGAGCTTTAAACCAGTGTCAACATTGCTAAAGGATATTTTTTCTTTTTTATCAATATTGATTAATATATGCCAAGTTCCCATAATCAGTCATAATTATACGTTCTGAGGCCTTTTTGCAAGCCAAACCACTAGATTGCTTCGCTGCCTTCAACCAAAGTACTTCATGCGCAGGTACAACCGCTCGCAATGACGAAATTCGGATATAAATCTGTAAATCTCCAAATCAAAAAATCAGTAAATCAAAATTTCAATGCCCAACGCTACACCCGCCACAGCCCTTGCCATAAAGCCATCCCACACTTCTCCGCGCCCTTGCGAGAAACACCGGGATTGCTTCGTTGCCTTCAATCAAAGCATTTCCCGCAGTCGCTCGCCTCTGGCGAGTGATTGCATTCTCCGTCTCGGGCGTTAATTAAACAGGCCGGAGGCCGACCTTATTGCCACTTGCGGGACGCGAGCCGCGGCATAAATCATCAATACCCACCCTTGCACCCGCGCTGGGTTTCCATAAAGCTGCCGGTTTCTTAAAGGAAACCGTGCATCAAAAATAACTCGTGCAGACTGTATACGCACGTAGTTTCCGTTTAAAAAGAAAGCGTGTTGGCAGGTTGGTTAGCACCAAATAACGGGGTTCCCGGTTTCCAATGCAGCCTGGCAAAGTTTTATAAGCGAATCAATTATATATTTATATTCTTCAGCCACATTTACTGAAAACCTTTCGCATTGAAAGTCATAATATTTTTGTAATTCGCCAGTATCTTCTGGTGGGTATATACGCCGTGGTGAAATAAATTCATAACCGGTATAATTATTAATAAACGTAAAAGTATCCTTGTTAGTCACCTGCCTGAAGTTCCACGCTCTGAATAATACATTTTGTTTATCCGCAATGTAAAAGCCGTTATTGTCAAGCCCGAAATACAATTTGTAGCGCCCGTCCAGGATGAAAGGCCCGTCAGACTGCCATAACACCGTGCCCGATACCCGTTCAGTTAATGAAATAATTTCTTCTTGTTCTCCTGATTCTTCAAAACGTCTTAAATCGTGTAAAAAATCTTGTGCTAACTCCACAGGCAGAAATCCGCCATTAGCTTCCGGCAATTGAGCCAGTAATGTGTTTAAATTCTTTTTACCGGAAAGTTTTTTTACTACGTACCTAAAATTAGCCATCCCCGTTATATTAGCTATTCTTTCAGAAGCAAACTCCATATCTTCATGCGGGCAAGCGGTTCTTTTCCATTCATCAAACTCATTATAATGCTGGTATAATTTATTTGGGAATAACTTATAATACCAGGTTTTCTCAGGTAAATTAATAAACAGTCCTTCGGTTTCAACAGACAAATGTTTTTTATGGGGAGGCTCAGTAGTTTTACCTTCCCTGTAACAATTACAGCTTACATAGGCGTCGTATCCCATAAAATAATTATGTTGTTAGTAACTCTTGCAGTTGGTGAAAACACCGCCCCACGCTTCTCCACGCCTTTGCGAGAAACACCGGGATTGCTTCGCTGCCTTTATTAATAATTTAGCGATTAAATAGGTATTCCGCTCGCAATGACGAACGTCGGGCGATAAATCTGTAAATCTCCAAATCAAAAAATTAGTAAATCAAAATCCCTCAATGCCCGCCCCTGCACCCGCATTGCGTTTCCATAAAGCTGTCCGTTTCTTCGTGCCAGGGGAAAGCGGGGTTATAGCCGTTTACCTCCCACCAGAAGGGCTGGCGCTTGCGGTTGGTATTGCCCACCTCGTCCATGGTTTCGGCATCGTATAAGCGGCCGTTTACCATGGTGTAGCGTATGGTTTCGGTATTGGTAATGGTATCCAACGGGTTTTTGTCCATAATAATTAAATCGGCCAGTTTGCCAGCGCGCAGGCTGCCTATCTGGCTGTCCATACCAATGTAGCGGGCGCCGTTAATAGTGGCGCTGCGTATAGCCTCCATCGCGCTCATGCCGCCCTGCGCCAGCATCCACAGCTCCCAATGCGCGCCAATGCCCTGTATCTGCCCGTGCGAGCCCAGGTTTACCTTCACGCCGCTATCGCTAAGCATCTTACAGCTTTTTGACACCAGTATATGGCCGTTCTCATACTCCGCATCAGGCGCCATGGTGCGGTGGCGACTGCGCTCATCAATAATAAAGCGGGGTGTAAACCGCAGCAGGCGCTCTTTCTCCCACACGTTGGTTTTCTGGTACCAGTAGTTCTCGCCGCTCGGAGCGCCGTAGCACACAATCAGCGTAGGTGTATACCCCGTATTGCTCGATTTCCACAGCTGCACCACATCGTTAAAAGCAGGAGCCACCGGTATGTTGTGCTCAATTCCCGTGTGGCCGTCCAAAATCATGCTCATATTATGGTAAAAGAACGATCCCCCTTCCGGCACCACCATAATGCCCAGTTGGCGGGCGGCGGAAATTACCTGCTGGCGCTGCTCGCGGCGGGGCTGGTT
>DASPJH010000049.1:0-2352 GCA_035628715.1 Bacteroidia bacterium | reverse complement strand
TTACCTTCCCTGTCCAGGTTTAAACCTGGACAGGGAAGGTAATCTCCACAGTATAGGGTTTCAAACCCTATTGCATTTTATTCCTTTATCTCCCGAAGCCAATGATCCCGCATTTCCCAAAAAGTTGTAAAAGGAAAATCTCCTTTATCATACAATATATAATCGAAATTTAAATAATACACATCATCATAAAATCTTTTAAACAGAATAAGCCAGTAAAATTGCTTGCACGATTGGTAGGTTCCAAAAATAAACCCAACACTGTCTGATAATGAATAACCAAATTCTGAAAGCTGGATAGCAAATCGGCTTGAAAACCCTTCACAACCTGTGCTGTCCCAAATTACCTGGTTATGTTTCCTGTGCAATATTTTCAGCAATTGCCGCGGTATATCCTTTCTTTTGGTAGAAACCACCCAATCATCAGGCCGGGTAACGGCCTTAATCAATGAGGTATCAGTATACGCTTCCTTTTGCTTTTTAGCTTGAGACCGGCTTGCGGAGCATCCGCCGGTGATTATTAACAGGAACAATAATATTAGCAAAACTGCTCTCATAATATTTATTCATTTTTATATCCCTCATCCCGCCATAACCCAATTTCCCCCGCACCAATAAACCCCTTCTCCCTTCAGGAGAAGGGCGACGTTCAGGTATGGTAAGAGAACTGGTAACCGGGGATGAGGTTACAACCCCAGTTTATCCATCGCTTCCTTCTCATACCGGGCATCTTCTGCTGGATAACGAAGAATGGCATCAAACTTACCGCTCTCTTTGGCCAGTGAATATACCAGGCTTTCACCGGCGGGAACAGTAGAGGGACGGTAATTAAAAATCTCGTCTTTATACGCTTCATCTGCCCCTGTAATTTCCCAGCCTTTTTCCTTAAACATCCGTATCAAATCGCCCATAAACAGGCCCGCCGGCAGGTTATGGTGCAGCAGCAGGGTATGGTGTATTTGCCTGCCGGTAAGGGCTACAGCCAGGCTATCATAAAACAGGGCGCGGTTATAAATATGCTCGAGGTAGTATTTTTTATACCCCGATAAATCTTCCGCCGGGTTTTCCTTCAGGCGCCGGGTCAGCCTGCTGTCAATATACCAGTCCGATGCATCAATGGTAACATGCCCGTTGCGGTGACCCATCGAATCAAGAAAAAGCCGGAATGTATCAATCTTCTGACGGTTATCCCCTTCTTTCAGGTAAGGGAAACGGAACATAGGGGTGAAATTTGAATATTGCCCCACCAGCGAATCGTTCTTTAAAAAATCTGCCCGGTAATCGGCAAAGCTGGTAGTGTTGTAGTTCCAATGCGAGTAGGTATGGTTGGCTATTAAATGGCCCGCATCGTTCCAGCTTTTCAGCACCTCCAGTCCCCGCTCATTGCCCAGCGAGCCGCCCTTCACAAAAAATACCGCCCTTGCATTGTGGGCAGCCAATGTATCCAGCAGCATACGGTTCCACTCCTCAAGTTTGTAGGGCGGATGGTCGGCGGTTTTTCCGTCATCAAACGTAAAGCTGACTTTCGGCTGGCTGTGCAGGGTGCAGCAACACAGGGTAAATACAATAAAGGCGCTTACTTTCTTCATGACTTTACAACAATACTACTAATTTTGCCGCAACCGCAATACTATAACTACCTTACAGCCGTTTTGAAAAAAAACACATTACAAAACCTATTTTTACACCCGATTACGATAACGCTATGAACGAATTATTTATTTCTTTCCTTGAAGTGCTAAAGTACGTGCTGCCCTCGGTAGTAGTGTTCCTTGTAGGGTATTTCACCCTGAAAAAAATGCTGGATAACCACTACGAGCAGAAAATGCTTGAGTTCCGCCAGCAAAACCGCAGCTCTATGATGCCTATTAAGGTGCAGGCCTACGAACGGCTGATCATCTACCTCGACCGTATTAACCCCAGCAACCTGCTGCTGCGTATGAATCAGCCCGGAATTTCCGCCGGAACTTTCAGAAGCACCCTTACCACTACTGTAGTTGAAGAATTTAACCATAACCTGGCACAGCAGCTGTTTGTGTCTCCACAGGCATGGAAGCTGATAAGGGTGGTGAAAGAAGAAATTTTAAGGCTGATAAACGACTCATATGCTACCCTGGATAAAAACGCCACCAGCGTGGATTTGAGCAAGGCTATACTGGAGGAAATGATACGCCGCGAAGAAGTGCCTACAGACAAGGCTATTGATTTTTTGAAGAAAGAGTTTAAACTGATTTTTTATTTTTAATTATGGCGGACAGCCAGATACAGGATATTTACAGGGACTTCTCCCCTGCCGGGTACGATGCCTGGAAAAAGCAGGCCGTGAAGGAAGTGAAGGGCGAAGAAGCCTTT
>DASPJH010000048.1:0-6330 GCA_035628715.1 Bacteroidia bacterium | reverse complement strand
ATACTTCTCCCTTGTTTTCTTAAATGCTTCCAGGCCGGGTTCCCAGCTTTTGGTAATTTCATCAGGGGTTTTACCGGCAATAATTTGTTTTCTTAAGGTGTCTCCGCCGGCCAGCTTATCAAAAAAATCAGTGAAAAATTTATCCTTATCGGCCGATTCTTTATAAAAATCCACCAGCCATACCATATATAAGTTTTTATGGATGGGCATAAATGAACGTCCAAAGTCAGAAAGCAGTATGCCCTTACAGGGTTTTCCTTCGTAGGGAGGGTTTTCAGCTACGCCGGGAATACGTTTGGGAGTAAACTCGTAATTGCCCTTGTCAAAACCGGGTCGGCCAATCAGTTCAAAAGGCTTGTCGGTTCCGCGGCCCACGCTTATTTCTGTCCCTTCAAAAAAACAAAGGGAAGGGTAGAGGTACACCGATTCCATGGTAGGCAGGTTAGGCGATGGCTTTACGGGCAGGTTGTACGGGGTATCGTGCGTGTAATTTTTGCAGTTTACCACCGTAAGCTTGCACTGCACGCCTTTGTGCAGCCATTTTTCGCCGTTTATCATACGGGCATACTCGCCAATGGTCATGCCGTGCACTACAGGCACAGGGTGCATACCTACAAAGCTGCGGTAGGCAGTGTCCAGTATAGGGCCGTCTACATAGCTGCCATTGGGGTTGGGGCGGTCCAGCACAATAAGGTTCACCTTGTTTTCAGCGCAGGCCTCCATAACATAATGCAGGGTGGAGATGTAAGTATAAAACCGTGCGCCCACATCCTGTATATCAAAAACTATATAATCCAGGCCTTTTAAATCGGCTGCGGCAGGTTTCTTTTTATTCCCGTAGAGAGAGGTAACCGGCAACCGGGTAGCGCTGTCCAAACCGTTTTTGATAATCCCGCCTGCTTCTGCCTCGCCGCGGAAACCATGCTCGGGTGCAAAAATGGTTTTGATGTTAATACCGGCGGCAATAAGACTATCCACCAAATGCCTGTTTTTTATGCGCGAGGTGGGATTAACCACCACGCCAATGGTTTTACCTTTTAGCATTGGAAAATACTGGGCGGTTTGCTCAGCGCCTGTTTCCACCTGTGCTTTTAAGGGTAGCTGTGAAAGCAGGAAAAGGATTACTAAAAAACGGCTTATTACCATGTTTGCAAATTTATAACACAAAGATTTGACCGAAGGCAGGTTTGTTGCCTGAATATTTAAGTTTTCAGTTATCAGCCGTCAGCAATTGGTTTGTGTCACTGGTGCGAGCGCCGCTTTGTTTAAAAATCCGGAATTTATAAAGCAGTATCTATCTGGCCATTACGGTTAGACATCCAAAAAACCGGTACTTCTGATTTGCTGAAGTAATTTCTGAGTGTTCTTGGAAGTCCAGAAAACAATATGCGTATTATAATTAGGCACTTTATGGTAAATTTTTAATCCATAGCTTATTTCCCAGTAGGGTTTAATAGTGATAATATCCTCGGGTTTAAAAGCATATTTTAAAAACAATACTCTAAGTACCAATTCCTCTTTTGAAACTATCAACTTAGCAAACGGCCAGGTAGCATTGAATAAACCAATCCTTGCACCTCCCGTAACTTTAAAAATGACCATTAGAATGTTATTTCCCTGCCCTTACCATCAAACCCATACACCTTAGCCGATTTAGCATTCGCGGGGATAGTTACCTTACGTGAGTTCTGTGATAAATACCCACAGCCGTAGCCGTTCTCAATCACCTGCTTTCTGCCATCGGATAAAGTTACTTCCAGTTTGTATTCGTTTTTGCCAAAGGTGAAAGTTTTGCCGGTGATTTTAATCTTAAACCCTTGCATCGAGTGGCTGTTATTGCCCACCAGCAATAAGGTTTGACCATTACTGCCCAGCTGCACCAGCGATTTGGCATCGTATGGCGCATAAAAGCCGGTATTGGCGCCAATGCGGGGGGTAAAGCTGCCCTTGCCGTCGCCTTCCAGCACCAAACCGTTCATAGCGTCTTCGTGGCCCAGCTCTATTTGTGGGGAGAGCGAATTGCCCACCGCCAGCACATCCAGGTTGCCATCGCCGTTGTAATCCATTACAGTGGTACCGTAAATGGGGGCAAACTGCGCCTGTGCGGGCAGCTCTTTTATTTTAAAAGTTTTATTGTCTATGTTTTCAATAAAACACGAGGTAAAGTAACGGGCTTCCAGTTTAGTGGCAGCATCCAGGTCATCTTTCTTAAACACCTGGTCTACCGTTTGTTTTGCATATTCATCGTATTTACGGTAGTTGCGTTGTATAGAGGGCATCTGCGAAGCCAAATCCTTCAGCATAGCGTGCGGATAGCTTTTGCCCATTACATAGTAGCAAAGTATAGGGTCCCAGCTGCCGTTTTTGTCAAAATCATTGGCATACAGGGTAATGGGTTCTGCGGGGCTGGCTTTCATGTAGCAGTTCAGGCCGCGGTTACCTGCTATGTAATCTACATCCCCATCATTGTCAAAATCGCCGGGAGTAAGGCTGTTCCACCACCCTGTGCTTTGTGCCAGTCCCATTGTATTGGTACTGTTCACCAGCTTGCCGTTCTGGTTGGTAAACACCATAATATTCATAAACTCACCGGTTACCAGCAAATCGGGTTTGTTATCGCCGTTGCAATCGCTCCAAACTGCTGCACATACCATACCGGGGTCGGCCAGCTGGGCGTTCACCTCTTTGGTAGCATCTACCAGCTTGCCGTTATCGTTGCGTAAAATATAGCTGCGCGAAGGCTTGGGGTATTGCCCTGCCAATACGCGTCCACCCACAAACAGGTCGATATCGCCGTCGCCGTCGTAATCAGCGCCGGTGACAACCGAGCCATTGGATGTAATATCGGGCATTACGCCGTTGCCTTTGCTAAACCCGCCTTTACCGTTGTTAATGTAGATATGGTGTTTGTATGCTTCGTGATCGCCTTCCTGGTGGTTGCCGCCGTTGGCAATGTACAGGTCCATATCTCCGTCATTTTCTATATCGAAGAACAGGCAGCCCATGTTATCGCCTTTATTATCCGATGCCCATGGTTGCGAGGGTGCTTCCCTCACTCCGCCGCTATTATCCTGTATATACAGTTTGCCACCTTTTGAGCCGGCGCCATTGCCTGCAAAAAAGTCGTCGGCACCGTCGCCGTTTACGTCGGCCACAGCAATGGCAGGACCCAGCCTTGAAAGCAGGTGGGGCACCAGGCGGTCGCGCTTAAAGTCTACAAAGCCGTCCTCGGTGTGTTTAAAGCCGGATATGCCGGTATTGAAAGCCGCGAACAATTTAGTTTCATTTAAAGCAGGCGCTTTATACGTCCCAGATGCATCTTTTTCATTTACGGTAACAACCTGGTTGGCTTTTACATCCTTCATCACCTGCATTTTGCCGGTGGGCCATACTACGGTAACTTCACTGGCAGTGGCATTAGCGCCCAGGCCAATATTCACGTCCGGGTCGCTGCTGGATTGAAAGCCCCTGAAACCGGTACATTCAAAATACTGATCGCCCTGCGGTGTTTTTACTATGATTTTAGAGCCGTACCCGTAGTAGTTGCTTTCCGTGCCGCGCAGCTTCAGTTTCAGCCAGTTGTTTTTAAGTGTTTTTTCAGCGTTGTTGCGGTACAGCAGCACGTTATCATTTATGCTGGCTGCTATAATATCAATATCACCGTCGTTGTCAAAATCGGCATAAGCGGCGCCGGTGCTGGCGTTTTTCTTTTGGTTCAGGCCCCAGTCATTGGTTGCGTTTCTAAAAGTCAGGTCGCCGTTGTTTTGGTACACATAGCTGGCAACCTGCTTAAAAGGTATATGGTCCAGCAGGTTGCGGCGGTCCAGCTTGTTTTTGTCTTTTCCGCGCAACTCGTCGTACTGGTAGTTCATAAAGTCGTTGTTGGTCACATCCCTGTAAACCCCGTTGCTGATATACAGGTCTTTATTTCCGTCGTTATCAAAATCGGCAAACAGGGGTGTCCAGCTCCAGTCGGTGGCTATCACCCCGGCAAAACCGGCTATCTCGCTAAAATACCCATTGCCGTTGTTCAGGTGCAGGGTGTTTTTCATAAACTGCTGGCCGTAGCCCACGTTCTGCGCCATTTTAAACACGTCCCAGTTTACGCTGCCGGCCATCATCTTACGGCTGTAATGGTCTTCGGGCAGCATATCCACTATAAAAAGGTCAATCAGCCCGTCGTTGTTATAATCGGCCACATCCGATCCCATGCTGGAGAAAGTGGTGTGCTTGAAATAGTCAGCGTGCTTATTGCTGAAAGTATTGTTTTTATTGTTGATGTAGAGAAAATCCGGGGTCATAAAGTCATTGCATACGTATAAATCCATATATCCGTCGCGATTGAAGTCACCCGGTGTGGCGCTCAAACCGAAACCAAAACTGAACATTCCTGCCTGTTTGGTAATGTCTTTAAACTTTCCCGTCCCATCGTTCTCATACATACGGTGGGTAACGTTTTCTTCGGCGCGGGTGCGTTCTATAAACTGGTTGTCCAGGTATAAATCGTAACGGTTGGGGTAATTCAGCACGTATACATCCAAATCGCCATCGTTGTCCATATCAAACATGGTGGCGCTGGTACTCAGGTTACTGTCGTCCAAACCGGCATCTTTGCCTTTTTCAGTAAAGGTGCCATTTTTATTATTGATGAAAAGCAGGTTTTGCGTGGAAGCATTGGGCCCCACGCCTGAGCGGGCTACATAAATATCCATAAACCCGTCATTGTTCACATCTCCCATTACCGCGCCGGTACACCAGCCAGGGGTTGATATGCCGGCCTTTTGGGTTATATCCTCAAACTTAAAGTCGCCTTTGTTCCTGTACAATTTAGAGCCCGACTGGTTGGCGGTGAAAAACACGTCCATCAGCCCGTCGTTATCAATATCGCCCACAGCGCAACCGGTGCCGTTGTAATAGTTCTGGAAATTAAGGACGTTAATAGAGTCCTTCTCATTCACTTTATTGATAAAGTCAATACCGCTCTCCGTAGCCGGGATATGGCTGAACAACGTTTCAGACGAAGTTTTGCCTTTAATGGCGTCTTGTTCTTCCTTAGTAACATTTTTACAGCCGGTTACAGACAATACGGTAATTACAGCGAAGCAACAGGTATGTATAAGTTTCATCCTTACAGGTATGGGTTTAAGAAATCAAAAATAATAAAGATACGCATAGATACAGCGATGCAGGTGAAATATTACGGGCTTTGCATTACATTTCGGGTACCACTACATTAACTCAAAAAAACAAGTAACATAGGTGCTAAGCCCAAATCAACGCAGGCTATTTCAGTTCAGCCACCACATTGCTGCCAATGCTACGGCCCAGTGTTATACCGTTGGTGACGGCGGGCATATAGTGTATGCCACCATATAAACGGCTCATTGCAGCCTCTTCGGCGGCGGCGTTAAAGGACTCAAACTTCCTTACACCGTGCAGGTAGGGCATTTCTGATGAATCCACAAAGGCATGATTATCGCCAAACAGGCTGGTAAGCACTGAGGCGGCAGAGCCCGACACTACGCTGTGACCGCTGGGGTATTCAGGGAAAGGCGGCGTTTGCAAAAACGCATCCCACTCGTGGTCAATATAACGGCGGATATAGGTAATAGGGCGTATATACTCGTATTGGAATTTGCCGTGCCAGCAGGCGATAAACCCGTCAAACACAGCCGCTGATACCATCATTTGTGCTTTGGCGCTTTCAATAAGGTTTTTATTCAGCTGCCTGCAGGTGGCTGATGTGATGGCTACCCAGTGACCGCCGGGGGTAAGTTTCAGCTCGGCAAAGCCCATGTGGCCGTGGTGCATGGATACATTCGGGTTATCGTCCCAGAAATAGGCTATTTCCCGCTGGTCGCAGGTAGTGTCGTTATGGGCTTTGTTACACTCTTCGTACACCTTCATGTTTTCCTGGTAAAATGCAGTGGTTTTCGACGAGTCGAACTGGGTAGGCGGCGGTAGCTCAAACTGGCTGGCTGAATCCATAAACATAGGGCGCAGTGTCATCCATTTGGGTTCCACAGCTTCAGCATAATCAGGCGAGGTGGGTATCCAGTGCGTTCTTGAATCCGTCCGTATGGTATATTTCGAAGATTTTTTAATGTTTACGTAATTGTCCTTTTTGCTCCAGGCCAGTATGGCTTCGCCCACCTTGCGGCCATACTCCACTGATTTATCGGTTCGTTCTTTGCCAATCAGCTTTGTGTACTCATCAATTTTTGCCTTTTCAAAGTCTACCAGCGCATGGTTTTTAAAGCTTAATTCCTTGCCCACCCTTGCAAAAGCCGCCAGCACGACTACGTTGGAGTCCAGTTCCTCAACATTCTC
>DASPJH010000047.1:0-7372 GCA_035628715.1 Bacteroidia bacterium | reverse complement strand
GGTTCTCCTGCAAACAAAGCCGGTTGATATAAGCATCTTTAATGCTGTCCGTATCTCCAGACGGTCCGGCAAGCCAGGCATCTTTATCAGGGCGAAACTTTCTGCCGGTAGTTTTCACCCATACCTGTGTTATCCAGTCCTGCAGGTAGCCCCGGTTTTTGCCCAGCCAGATCATTTAAATTTCCTGATATACTACAAAATATTCAGCCGAAATATAGCCGGATATTTGGCTTTATTTTTTTAAACCGTTATTTCTTAGTTCGTTTTGCCCCGGTATATGAGCTAAGTTGCTTATCGGTTGCAGGATACTTACTTTTGCCGCCTTATCATCCTTGCTGAAAGGATTCATAAGCATACGTTGTTTCCATACTGCACGGCAATTTCCGGGAGCTAACATCAAAAGACCGACCAACATGAAAAAACCTGTTATTGAAAAAATTCCTGTTTCTATATCGCTAAACCCCACGCTGGAAAATGAAAATATCGGGCAAAAAAATTACACCAATAAAAAACGCCTGCTGTATATCTCAGCTCTTGCCGTTTCAGTTGCCTTTGCTGTCAGCATCATAGCTAAACTGCTGGTATATCTTATAGATTTAATAACCAATATTTCTTTTTTCGGGAATGTATCTGTACACGAAGTAAGTCCGGCAGAAAACACCTTGGGAATATGGGTTATTTTTATCCCTGTCATAGGCGGAATAATAATAGGCTTAATGGCGTATTATGGCTCCCGGGCTATACGGGGCCACGGTATCCCTGAGGCTATGGAGCAGATATTAACCAATAAAAGTAAAATAAAGCCTTCCATAACTTTTTTAAAGCCCGTATCAGCGGCTATATCCATTGGTACAGGCGGGCCGTTTGGCGCTGAAGGCCCGATTATAGCAACCGGTGGCGCATTAGGCTCCACATTCGGCCAGATATTGCGGATTACCCATCACGAGCGGAAAATATTACTTGCTGCCGGAGCCACCGCTGGTATGTCGGCCATTTTTGGCAGCCCCGTAGCCGCCATTTTCCTGGCTATTGAGTTACTCCTTTTTGAGTTTTCACCTCGCTCTATAATTCCTGTGGCGCTGGCCTGCATTACAGGCGCGGCGGGTCACCACTTACTGTTTGATTCACAACCGGTATTCGGAATTGATGAAGTAATTTTAAAACCTTCTAATACCGCCCTGGCGCTGTATTCTTTAATGGGAATTGTGATTGGCCTGTTATCGGTACTGGTAACTAAAATTGTATATGGCATTGAAGACCTTTTTGAAAAACTGCCCATCCACTGGATGTGGTGGCCGGCAATAGGCGGACTGGGAGTGGGTATTATCGGGTATTTTGCGCCCCGTACGCTGGGCGTCGGTTATTCTAATATTACGGATATACTTTCAGGAAACCTTACCATGCAGGTGGTTTTTTACCTTTGCCTGTTTAAATTTATTTCCTGGGCAATTTCGCTGGGCAGCGGTACATCGGGTGGAACGCTGGCGCCTCTTCTTACCATTGGCGGTGCTACAGGAGTTTTACTGGGAATTTTAATTTTACATATTTACCCGGATTCCGGTATTGCGTTGCCATTGGCCGGACTGGTAGGAATGTCAGCCATGTTTGCCGGCGCTTCCAGGGCTTTTATAACCTCTATTATTTTTGCCCTTGAAACCACCGACCAGGCTAATGCCCTGCTGCCCTTATTAGCCACTTGCGGGGCTTCATTTATCGTGTCGTATTTCCTGATGGATAATACCATCATGACTGAAAAAATTTCGCGAAGAGGCGTTAAAACACCTACATCGTATGAGCCGGATATCCTGGAAAAAATAAACGTGGAGCAGGTTATGGAAAAAGAAGGGCTGATAATAAGCTCTGATAACAGGCTGCACGAAGTAATAACCTGGATGGAAAAAGAACCGGAATATAAAAATAATTATTTTATTATTTCTGACCCGCACGGAAAATATGCCGGGATATTATCCGCCTCCAACCTGTATGGCGCCCACCACGATGCTGAAATTACGGTGGGAGAATTAATAAAGCGCAGGCATATATCGGTTTCTACCCATGACAATTTGCGGGCAGCCGTTGAGAAAATGGCGCATGAAAACGTGGATGTATTACCGGTATTAGCAGAAAAAAACAGGGAAATAGCCGGCATTTTGTCGTATAAAAATATTTTAAGCGCCTACAGGCACAGCATTGACGAGCACATCAAATACGAGCCCAACATTTCCCTGAAACGTAATAGGATTAAAATACTTATTCGCGGGCAAAAAATTATTGATTTTATAAAGCTGAAATAGCTTTTTAAATGTACACTACCCTTCAATAGCTTTGCGCACGCTGCCTTTTTCCAGCAACAGGGCTTTGGCCGCTTCGTAATCCAGGCCTTTTGCATCCATAATCATGCGGGCGCCACGTTCAATCAGCTTGTGGTTGGTCAGCTGCATATCCACCATGCGATTGCCCTTTACCCGGCCCAGCTTTATCATGGTGGAAGTAGTAATCATGTTCAGTACCATTTTTTGGGCCGTCCCGGCCTTCATGCGGGTACTGCCGGTCAAAAACTCGGGACCGGTATCCACTTCTACAGGAAATTTAGCCAGCTTACCCAGCGGACTACCCGGGTTGCAGGTAATGCCGCCCGTGGTTATCCCGTGTTTGTTACAGGCTTCAATAGCCCCCAGCACGTAGGGCGTGGTTCCGCTGGCCGTAATACCTATCGCCGTATCGCTTTTATTGATGCCGTACTGTTCCAGGTCCTTCCAGCCCTGCTCCCTGTCGTCCTCTGCAAATTCAACCGCTTTGCGTATGGCCCCGTCGCCACCTGCTATAATACCCACCACCAAACCATGTTCCACGCCAAATGTAGGCGGGCACTCGCTGGCGTCTACAATTCCCAGCCGCCCGCTGGTACCTGCGCCCATATAAAACAGCCGCCCGCCCAGCTGCATATTGGCTGCAATATCCTCCACCAGCGCTGCTATCTGCGGAAGGACTTTCTCCACAGCAACGGCTACGGTTTTGTCCTCGCTGTTTATGCCCTTCAAAAGCTCCATTACGCTCTTTTTTTCAAGGTCATTATAGCGGGAAGGCTTCTCCGTGTTTCTTAATTCCATATCAGAATACAAAGACACAAAAAAAATAGGTTATTACCGCACTCTGGTCTTCGGTCGTCATTTGAAGTTTTCTGTTACAACCAAGGGTTTACTAGCGTGTTAATAAAAGCGAGCTTTATGGCTAAATTCCTTCATATATCCATTCGAGTCCTGCCATGAAGGGTAGTAACATCAACAAGGCAAAGGGCGGTTTTGTAATGCTTATCAAAAGGTTGTACTGGGACTTTGTAAAACTGAGCAGGTACTCATAAGTAAAAATCATCAATTAGATGACCATAATTGTTCAATAGCTTGCGGTTGCAGTTTTCTTGTTTAAACACAAAAACTATCATTTACATTTGCAGGTATGGTAGTTAAGCTTGACACCCGCATCGGTATCATTGGGGGCGGGCAATTAGGAAAAATGCTGATAGAAGCGGCTCAGCCGTTAAATTTTTACTGTACTATTCTCGAAAGTGATGAAAACGCACCTGCCTCGCGCATAGCCGATGTGCAGCTGATAGGCAAGCTCACGGAAGCACGGGGCATACGGGAACTGGCTAAAATGAGCGATGTGCTTACTTATGAAATTGAGCACGTGGATGTGGATACCCTGCTGGCACTGGAGAAAGACGGCGTAAAAATTATTCCTTCGCCACAGATACTTTCTATTATTAAAGATAAAGGCCTGCAAAAACAGTTTTACAAAAGCTATAATATTCCTACCGCGCCTTTTTTGCTGGTAGACAGCCCGGCAGAATGGAAGGATGCGCTGACAACCTCAGGTTTTAAGCGTTTTGCTGCCAAACTGCGCCAGGGCGGGTATGACGGTAAAGGCGTGGCGCTGTGCAATACAATTTCTATACTTTCAGGCGAAGAACCTGTACCGTTTGATGCACCCTGCATGCTGGAAGAATTTGTGGAGTGCGAAAAAGAGCTTTCGGTAATGGTTGCCCGTGATGAGCAAGGCAATACAACTACCTGGCCCGTAGTGGAAATGGATTTTGACCCACAGGCCAACTTGGTTGAGTTTTTAGCCAGCCCGGCAAGAATTAACGATAGTATAACGGAAGAGGCAAGGAAAATTGCCCTGCTTACAATTGAAAAGCTGAACGGCGTGGGCGTGTTTGCGGTAGAAATGTTCCTGGACAAAAAAGGGCAGGTACTGGTAAACGAAGTGGCTCCCCGCCCGCACAACAGTGGTCACCATACTATTGAGGCCAACTATACATCGCAATACGAGCAACTGGTACGGATATTAACCGGCTTACCACTGGGCAATACGGGCATGATAAAACCTGCAGTAATGCTGAATTTGCTGGGAAACGGTACATTCCGCGGGAAATTTACCTTGCAGGGAATGGACACCGTGCTGAAAATGCCGGGAGTTTATATACATCTTTATAATAAGAAGAAATGCAGGCCCATGCGTAAAATGGGTCATGTAACGGTGTTGGGTGACACCTTGGAAGAGGCTATTGAAAAAGCTACTTTTGTAAAAAATACCCTCACTTTTATCCCCGTTGGCAATGAGTGAACAACCGATAGTAGGAATAATAATGGGCAGCGACAGCGATCTGCCCGTGATGCAGGCCGCAGCTACAGTGCTGGAAGAGTTTAACGTCCCCTACGAAATTTCAATCGTTTCTGCGCACCGCACCCCAAAAAGGATGTACGATTATGCTGAAACCGCCGCTACCCGCGGACTTAAAATAATAATTGCAGGGGCAGGGGGAAGCGCCCACCTGCCGGGCATGGTGGCTGCTATAACTGCCTTGCCTGTGATAGGCGTGCCTGTGCAATCAAAAACCATGAGCGGTATTGACTCATTGTACTCTATTGTGCAGATGCCCGGAGGCATACCCGTTGCCACGGTGGCTATTAACGGTGCTAAAAATGCAGGTTTGCTGGTAGTGCAGATACTGGCTACCACCGATACTATACTGGCGGAAAAACTAACCGAATACCGCCGCGAGATGAGGCATGAGGTAGAAGAAAAAGCCCATAAGCTGGAGAAACTGGGCTACAAAAGCTATCACTAAAAGCCTGACGGCGAATCAAAAAACAACAGGATGTCAACCAACAAAAAACCCCGCTTCTGGCGGGGTTTATATTTAATTCAAATAATGTATTGCTAAAGACTAATGGCTAAAAGACAAAGACTAACAGTCCCTATTACCCCACCTTAATCAGCTCTACTTCAAAAATAAGCGTAGCGTTAGGGCCAATGATACTGCCGGGAGCGCCATGAGCGCCATAACCCAGGTTTGACGGAATAAACAGGGTGTATTTAGCGCCTTCACCCATTAACTGAAGACCTTCCGTCCAGCCGCCGATAACACGGTTTAGCGGGAAAGATAAGGGCTGGCCACGTTCCACTGAGCTGTCAAACACACGTCCGTCTGTAAGCATACCGGTGTAATGCACGGTTACGTTAGAGGTAGGTCCGGGTTTCACATCGTTACCTTCGCGCTCAACTTTATACTGAAGACCGCTGGGAAGTGCCACAACGCCTTCCTTGTTTTTGTTTTCTTCTAAAAAATTACTCATATAAAATATTATTGATTGTGTACCTGTAATAATTGTACTTCGAAAATCAGGGTGGCGTTCGGGCCGATTTTAGGGGGAGAACCCCGCTCGCCGTATCCAAGGTTGGAAGGAATATAGAAAATATAGGTTGAGCCTTCGCTCATCAGTTGCAAGCCTTCTGTCCAGCCGGCAATTACACCGCCTAATGCAAAGGAAATGGGCTCACCGCCTACCGAAGTTTCAAACTGGGTGCCGTTAACCAGGCTGCCTGTATAGTGCACGGTTACCTGGTCCTGTGCTGTCGGCTTTTTGCCGGTGCCTTCCTTTACCACCTTGTATTGCAACCCACTGGCTGTAGTCACTACTCCGGGCTTTTTCTTATTTTCAACCAAAAATTGTATTTGTTTCTCAGCTTCCCGGGCCATTTTCTGCATCATATAGCTATTAACCACCATGTTAGCATCCTGCTGTTTTATCAGGGCCACGCTATCGGAGTTATTATTGCTGAACACCAGTTCCATTGCATTGGCAAATGCCTGGATATTAAGGCTGTCAAAATTTTGCTGCTTCAGGTTGTTACCAACAAGTATACCCAATGAATAGGACATAGAGTCGTTATTATTGGTTAATACCGGGCCTGCCTGCTTATTTGCAGATTTTTTTGATGATGAACAACCGGCTGCCAGTAATGCAGCAACTCCGGTTAGTAGTATAAGTTTTTTCATTTGTTCCATTAGTCTTAGCTTTTGGCCTTTTGCTTTTGGCTTCAATTGCACCCATTCCCGTCGCCACCCTGGCCCTTCACCCTGAACTTGTTTAAGGGTCTCAATAGTGTTAATGCCGGAATTTCAGCATTATGAGAATTGAGATCCCGGATCAAGCCCGGGATGACTACCGCCGGGTTGTAAGGGTCATGCGTTAATGGCTTCCCCATACATAGCAGCGCGCTGCTCACGTATTTCGGGGCTGCTAATATAATCGTCAAAGGTCATTAATTTATCAATGGTACCTCTGGGTGTAATCTCAATCACACGGTTGGCAACGGTTTGCATAAACTGGTGATCATGGCTGGTAAACAGCACGCCGCCTTTAAAATCAATCAGGGCATCGTTAAATGCCGTGATTGATTCCAGATCCAGGTGGTTGGTCGGTTCGTCCAGCACTAAAAAGTTGGCGTTTTGCAGCATCATGCGGCTGGTCATACAACGCACCTTCTCTCCTCCTGACAGCACCTTAGCCATCTTTTGGGTTTCCTCGCCGCTAAACAGCATACGTCCTAAAAATCCGCGGATATAGGTTTCATCTTTTTCCTTTGAAAACTGGCGAAGCCAGTCCACCAGGTTCAGCTCCACGCCTTCAAAGTAAGAGCTGTTGTCGTTGGGCAAATACGCTTTGGTAATGGTAACGCCCCACTTGCACTCGCCTTTGTCGGCTTTCACCTCATCCATTATAGTACGGAAGAACGTAGTGATAGCCATGCTGTTTTTCGACAGCAGCGCTACTTTATCGCCTTTATTCAAAGTAAAACTGATTTTATCAAACAGTTTCTCACCGTCCTGAAATTTTGAAAGATTTTCTACCGATAAAATCTGGTCGCCGGCCTCGCGCTCCTGCTGGAACTGGATGCCGGGGTAGCGACGGGTACTGGCGGGTATATCCTCGATGTTCAGTTTTTCCAGCAGCTTTTTACGGCTGGTTGCCTGGCGCGATTTAGAGGCGTTAGCGCTAAATCGTGAGATAAACTCCTGCAGCTC
>DASPJH010000046.1:0-2057 GCA_035628715.1 Bacteroidia bacterium | reverse complement strand
ACTACTGCAACAACGGTTTGCTAAGGTTTGGCTGAAGGTTTTTTAGCTCTCAGCCGTCAGCCCTCAGTTTAAATTTTTAACCATTGTCTTAAGTCAGACCTCATTCTTGTTGGGTTCAAAATATTGAACCCCTATCCTGGCCAGGTAATTCTACTATTTTCAAATTCTAAAATCATAGTTCAAGTGATATTCTGTTACGAGTGTTACGACTATTTTTGTGGACACTTTTCAACCTTTCATTTTTCCCATTTAGTAATTGGAAAACTCTATAAATGGGCCAACAATTTTTTATAAATCGTATAATTTTCGTCGTCAAAGCATACAAAGTGTATGGTTGTAAGGGTATTACCAGCCGTTAAAAACTCCTGCACCGCTTTAATGGCAATGCCCGCCGCTCTTTCTTTAGGAAAGCCGTAAATACCCGTACTTATATTGGGAAAAGCAATGGTTTCAATCCTGTTTTCAACGGCCAGGCGCAAGCTGTTGCTGTAAGCATTGTACAACAAGGCATCCTCGTTGCTTGCGCCGCCCCGCCAAACCGGTACCACCGTATGTATTACAAACCGTGCGGGCAGGTTGCCACCGGTGGTTATTACGGCCTCCCCCACCGCGCATCCGCCCTGCCGGTTTCTTATGGCTACACATTCTTCCAGTATCGCCTTTCCTCCGGCACGGTGTATAGCGCCGTCCACGCCACCACCGCCCAGCAGCGACGTATTGGCAGCATTTACCACCGCATCTACGGTCATTTTTGTAATGTCGCCTTTGTAACTTGTATCTTCTCCATACTATATAATATTACGATACTTGTATAGTAAACCCGAAAGGAGTGGCAAAATACAGGTCCAGCGACTTACCCCTGTACCTGCGGGGCGGCTCTAAAACGTACCCGTCATTTTTTAAAGCTTCGTAAATAGCCTGTACCCTTTCTTCATTATGAATGAGAAAACCCAGGTGAAAGGTTGCCGGGTAAGTTACCGGGGGCTTACTTTCCATCACAGTTAATGTAAACCCTTTATCGTCCCGCAATGCAAGAAAGGTGGCATCATCCGTAGTTCCTTCAATACTTGTAAGGCCAAAATAAGTTTCCAGCAGCCTACTCGTGCCTTGTGCATCGGTAACAGTCAGGTTAAGGTGATTAATGGTCATACTACAAACTTCGTGTTTATCTGTTTAAAGTAGTACCAAGTAAAACTTATCTTTCAATTTATTTTGAAAGTTCAAAACAACTACGTACATTTGAAGTATGAAATTTGACGAAGCCAAACAAAAATTTATACAGGGCTGGGGCAGCCTGGGAAGCAACTGGGGGATTAACCGCACTATGGCACAGGTGCATGCTTTGTTACTCATTTCTCCGGTTTCCCTGACCACTGAAGAGATTATGGAAGAATTGCAGATTTCCAGGGGTAACGCCAATATGAACCTGCGCGAGCTGATTACCTGGGGACTTATCCGCAAAGACCTGAAACCCGGTAACCGCAAAGAGTTTTTTTATGCTGAGAAGGATATGTGGAAGGCCGCTATGCAGATTATAAAAGAACGCCGCAAACGCGAGCTGGAACCCCTGATGCAGGTACTGGGAGAACTGAAAAACCTGGATAAAGAAGAAAAAGGTGAAGGCGTGCGGGAGTTTAGAAAGACCATTGACAATATTGAAGATGTGATAGCCAAGGCCGACAGCGCACTGGACAAGCTTAGCCGTGCCCAGGACAACTGGCTGCTGGGCGGTATGATGAAACTACTTAAGTAGTTTCTTTTTTTATTAAACATTTCATTTTTTACTGAAAATACTATATTTATGAACACATGTAAAATATTTGATTTATTCATACAGTATCTGTTGCTGGTTAGTGCATTGGTTGCATTGTTGATTTTTCAAAGTGGTATTGTCGTTTTTATCATCGCGGCACTAAGCTTTTACCAATTGATCAGCAACTTTATTCATCTGCTGAATAGCCACACCAACTCACGCGAAAGTATTATTTATTTCCAGGGCTTTTTCTGGCTCATCCTGACTATTCTATTGATGTTTATGGTTATCCCTGCCGGTGGAT
>DASPJH010000045.1:0-9962 GCA_035628715.1 Bacteroidia bacterium | reverse complement strand
GTTTTCCATATTCGTATACGAACCGCCCAAAGCCACTTCAACGGTAATAAGCCTGGGTTGCGGCCACGTAGATGTTGACTACACGCCCAATAAAAATTATGCGGATTTAACCCAGACCTGGATAGTGCGTGACAGTACGGGCCAACAGGTATATACATCCATCCGTAAGCAGGATACTTTGTTAGTGCCAAAAGGCACAGTTTACATTACTCTCGTACTGAAGGCGCTTGGTAACTGCATTACAACTTATACCGACACTTTGCAAATACCGGAGCATGTGGAAGTTCATATTCAACCGGACACTTTTGCTTGTCAGAACAAAGAGATACAGGTCACGTCAACCACCAAAGATGGAATGGCGCCTTTCCACTACGTTTGGAACACCTCACCAAATGACACGTTAACCACTTTAACCCTTGATACGGCAAAAGGTAGCAAATACTGGATAACCGTTACAGATGCCATAGGATGTAAATGGTGGGATACTGTGAGAGTAAGATGGGATACGGTACCCAAGCCCGCGTTCACCACAACTCCCTTGTGTTATAATGTTCCTGTTAGTTTTTCCAACACAACAACAGCAGCGCAGGCAGGCAGCTTTATATCAGCCTGGGATTTTGGAGATACGGGCAGTATGGATACAAGTACGCTTAAATCTCCGGTATATACTTATTTTACTCAGGATACTTTTTCGGTAAAACTGAAAGTGCTTTCAGATAAAGGCTGTACAGACTCGCTCGTTTCTAATCTTATTGTAAGACCTAACCCCTTGGCTGCATTCACAGTAAATGATACCGGCCAGTGTTTAAAAGAAAACCGGTTTGATTTTACTAACCAAAGTAGTGTTACTTATGGTTCATTAAGTTATAAATGGTTTTATGGAAACGAGGACACATCGGGTGCTACAAACCCCAGTTATATCTACAATAAAGACAGTTTATTATATATTATCAAGCTTATAACTACAAGTAATTATCAATGTAAAGACTCTGCCTTTGCAAATCTTACTGTTTTTCCTGATCCTATCGCAAAATTTACAGTAAACGATAGCCAGCAATGTGTAAATGCCAATAATTTCCAGTTCAACAATACCAGCACACTAAAGCAGGGCGTATTATCGTACCGCTGGTATTTTGGCGACGGGGACAGTTCAATATCCATGTCATCCTCTCATATTTATAATCAGCACGACACACTGTTTGCTCTCCTGGTAGCTACATCCGAAAAAGAATGCACGGATACTGCCAGCCGGAAACTGGTTATATGGCCCAAACCAATGGTTAGCTTTACCATTGATGATTCCAGCCAGTGCCTAAGGGGAAATGATTTCAGTTTTAGCAATACAACTACCATAGCCTACAACGGTGGAATGAGCTATTATTGGGAAGCGGGGGACGGGAATACCGGAACAGGCTTAAACTACCAACATACTTACAACTCAGATATTAATTACCGGGCCCGGCTTCAGGCAACTTCATTAAACGGGTGTATTGATACAGCGGGCAAGTGGGTGTATGTACGCCCGCAACCAGCCCCGGCTTTTACAATAAACGACAGCGCCCAGTGCGCTAACGCTAATCAATACCAGTTTAACAATACAAGCTTTGTAAAATACGGGTTATTAAATTATAACTGGGATTTTGCTGATGGAATGACATCTGCCCAGGCCAATCCGGCAAAAGTATTTACAAAAGATTCTGTTTATAGAGTGACGTTATGGGCAATCACTGATCACAGTTGTTCAGATAGCATCGGCAGGTATGCAGTAGTATATCCTAAACCCAATTCTTCTTTTACAATAAATGACAGTACGCAATGCGTAAATACAGATTTATTTATTTTTACCAATACATCCACCATTAAAAGCGGAACTATGACACACCGCTGGTATTTTGGTAATGGAGACAGTATTGATGCGCTTAATTCCTCATATGGATATAGCATTGACAGCAGTTATAAAATAAAATTACGTTCTGTTTCCAATTTCAATTGCTCAGATACAGTTATACACACAGCTACTGTATTTCCCAAGCCAACTTCAAACTTCAGTATTAATAACCTGGAACAATGCCTGAACACCAATTTATTCAGCTTTACAGGCCTTTCTACTGTAAAACAAGGTAGCTTGCAATACTACTGGAATTTTGGTAATGGCAAAACCGCTTCGGCAAAAGATACTTCAATTATCTATAGTAAAGATTCGACCTATACCGTTACGCTGATACCTCAATCCGATGAATTTTGTTACGACACACTTAGCAAACAGGTAACCGTTTACCCTGTACCTGTAGTTAGTTTTTCAGCCAACGATAGCGACCAGTGCCTGAACACCAATAATTTTGTTTTTAACAACTCAAGCACGATTAAATACGGCTCAATGAGCTATGGCTGGGATTTTGATGGCCAGGCAGGCTCTACAGTTCTCAATCCTTCGTATACATTTAATAAGGACACCTTTTATACTGTTCAACTAAAAGTTATATCCGATAAATCCTGTACCGATTCGCTTTCAAAAATTATTACCGTTCATCCCCTGCCCAAAGTTTCTTTTAGTATTAATGATACTGCCCAGTGTGAAAATACCGATTTGTTTAGCTTTGCCAACACATCTGTAATTAAGTACGGCACTATGCAGTACGCATGGTTTTTTGGTGATGGTGATAGTTTACATAGCCAGCATGCTAACCATGATTATGCCGGAGATGGCATATATACTATTAATTTAAAGGCGGTATCAAATTATAACTGTATTGATTCAGGTAAAAGACAAGTGTGGGTAGTCCCCATGCCTCAATCGCTATTTGCCATTGACGACAGCAGCAAGTGCGAAAATCCCGGTATATTTACTTTCACAGCAAAAAGTACCGTTAAATATAACACGCCAGTTAACTACCAATGGAATTTTGATAATTCAATAACATCTGCTGTTGCTGATACATCCATAAAATACCTGGCAAATGGCAATTATTTTCCCAAACTAATTACTGGCACAGGTGATAATTGTTACGACACTTTTACCCACAAGGTATTGGTATATCCTAAGCCAAACCCTGATTTTACAATTGATTTGGATAGCCAGTGCATCCACATAAATAATTTTTCATTTACTAATACTACAACTATTGATTCAGGTACAATGAGTCATATCTGGCAATATGGCGATGGTGGCACCGCAACCAGCCAGCACGGCCAGCATGTTTATTCCCTGGATACAGTTTTTAATGTATGGTTAAAATCCAGGTCCGCTTTTGGCTGTTCCGACTCCATTAGCAGGCAGGTAGTAGTAATGTCTAAGCCGCTTATCCGTTTTACAGTAAATGACAGCGGCCAATGCGTAAACAATAACCTGTTTATTTTTAAAAACACCTCCGCCATTAAAGCGGGAACGCTTAATTTTAACTGGGATTTTGGAAATGGCGTAACTTGTAACTGCACGGATACATCTGTTGGGTATAATTACGACTCCACTTTCCGAGTGGTTTTGCAGGCATCCAGTGAGCTTGGCTGTGCGGATACTATTAGCAAAATGGTAATTGTTCATAGTAAGCCTTACCCTTCGTACCTGGTGAACGATACTGACCAATGTTTGGAAACACAGCAGTTTAACTTTACGGGGTTGGGAACGATTAAATCAGGAACATTTAATCAAAACTGGTTTTTCTCAGACGGGCAAACCTCTTCCAATATAAATCCATCGGTTAAATTTAATAACCCCGGAACATACCAGGTAAAATTGCTGCTGACTTCAGATTTTAACTGCAAGGATTCAGCAACCGGCCAGGTAATTGTCTACCCGCATCCCAACCCTGATTTTACAGGCTTACGGACTTATTATTGTACGGATTATCCCATTGCAACACTAACTCCGGTTGTAGCAGGTGGTATTTTTGGCGGAAAAAACATGGCTGGTGATCTGTATACGCCTGGTTTTACCGGCAGCGATACAATTAGCTACACCGTTACGGTAAACGGGTGTTCTAACGACACGGTGAAATATACCAATGTATATCCGCTGCCGGTGCTGGAGCTGGGCCTGGACACTACGCTTTGCAGAAAAGAAATAATATTCCTCGATGCCGGATTCCCTAATTCCACGTATGTATGGCAGGACGGCGCCCGGACACCTGCTTACCGGGTACGGCAACCGGGTACGTACATGGTAACCATGTACAACGTTTGTGATACCCTAACCGATGAAATTAATGTAACTTACCGCGATTACGATTGTAACTTTTTTTTCCCAACCGCCTTTACACCCAATAATGACGGAATAAACGATGTATTTATTCCTTATTTTGAAAGCGACGTGCAGGAAATGGCATTGCGGGTATTTGACCGCTGGGGCCAACTGGTATTTGAGAGCAATAACCTTTCAAAAGGCTGGACGGGTATATTTAACGGCGAAGCCCTTCCCCAGGATGTTTACATCTGGGCAGTTGATCTTAAAATACTGGAGAAGGATTTGTTATATAAGCATTCAGCATCGGGCAATGTTACGTTGCTTAGGTAATCTTCTTTTAATTATCTGGCGCTAATTAGTTTCGTCGGTTTACGGTGATTTTTGAATTCGCAGGATAGTAGCTGCTTGCCGAGGCACTAGTAGCATCTAAAAGAGCAACCAATATAAAGAATACCGCCCGGGATTACCTGTTATTATCCCGCCACTCGTATACCCACTGGCTTTGTATCATTTCCAGGTGGCCTTCGGTACTTTCTTCGCGTTTGCCTTTAAAATTGGGTATTTCCAGCACCCACTCCAGCAGGTCGGTAAAACGGATGCGGTAAATCTTGCTTTCGTCAAAATCGTCGCCAAAGCGTTCATACAGCGCCATTGCTATATCCTCGTGGTCGTTCCAGTGTATGGGTAGTTCAAAAGCCATTTTTTTGCTTTTAGCTATTGGCTATTCGCCTTTAGCTGTTTTATTATCAAATTATCTTAAACCAAGGCCAATAGCTAACAGCCAATAGCCTTCGTAATCAGTGTCCTAAAAATTGAGTTTGATCGGGCACCAGCACTATTATTTCAGCATCTTTCTCCATTTCGCACTGGCAGGCCAGGCGGCTGTTCAGTTTGGGGTTCACAGCGCGGTCCACAAAATCCTCTTCCTTATCGCTAATCTCGCGCAGGTTGTCCATTCCTTTCTGCACATACACATGGCAGGTGCTGCATGCACATACCCCACCGCAGTTGTGGTGCAGGTTTATATCGTTATCCATTGCTACCTCCAGCACGGTTTCGCCTTCTTCCATTTCAAAGGTTTGCGGCTCCAGCCCTTTCTGCTCAAAGGTAAAAGTAATCTTTCCCATCGGTAAATCGGGCGCAAAGATGCGGTGCTGGCAGTTAACAGCCAAAAAGGGTTTTATTCGGTATAATTCTTACTTTAGCCTCATGAAACCATTCCGTATACACACACTTGCATTATTGGCACTTATTACCGGCCTGTTGTATTCCGGCTGTAAATCAGAACATAAGGTTGCCCTGAGTTTTAACCCGCAGAAAGGCAAAAAGTATGAGTTTACCCAGGAAGTAATCCAGGATATTGATATGGGCAACTCCGGCCACCTGTCAAGCCTGAAAAACACTTCGGTATTTATATATAATGTTGAGGTTACAGAAAAAGATGGTAAAAACTTTATACTGAACATGCTGATAAAGCGTATTAAATTCGATATGAGCGCCGCGGGTGCTGAAAACACTATAACCTATGATTCCGATAAGCCTGATTCAGTAAATGAGCCGGCCACGGAATTTCTTTCAAAAATCTATAGCAAAATAATAGGTCAACCCATTGCAGTGACGGTAAACGAAAAAGGGGAAGTTGTTGCATTATCAGGAGTACAGCAAATACTTAATAAATTAATTGTCGATACCTTATTGAACTCCATGCCGAATGCTGAACAGGCTAAAAATTACCTCAAAACCAATTTCAGCGAAGATTTTTATAAAAGAAGCTTCAGCGAAATGTTTAATGTTTTGCCCGGCAAAGAGGTTTCTGTAGGCGATGCATGGGAAAAACAACACGGCAAAACCCTTATGGAAATGAATGTAGACTCAAAAATTGAAAATGAATTAAAAGGCATTGCTACTAACACTGCCGTAATAAACACAAATGGCGATATTAACCTGGCGTCTTCCGGCTCACAAAATAGCACAGTTGTAAAGATGACCGGCACCCACACGGGCTCCATGAAGGTTGATATTGCCACCGGCTTAATTGCTGAAAGTACTGTAAACCATACCGCAAACGGCAGTTATAACGTGCAAGGACAGGATATGCCGTTTAAGATTCACAGTACCACAAAAATCACCTCTAAAGAAATTAAATAGCGACTATTGCCAAATTACAATTGACAACTGAAAACTACTGCAACGCCTTTTTCAGCAGCTTCATATACTCCACCTGCGGAATCTCGATGGCTCCAAACTGTTTCAGGTGGTCGGTAATAAACTGGGTATCCAGCAAAATAAAACCGTTTTGTTTCATCCACTCCACCAAATGCACCAGTGCCACTTTTGAGGCATCCGTTACCTTATGAAACATGCTTTCCCCAAAAAAAGCCTTTCCCATGGCAATACCGTATAAGCCACCCACCAGCTGGCCGTTTAGCCGTGTTTCAAAACTGTAGCCCCATCCGGCTTCGTGCAGGCGCGTATACACATATATTATCTCCTCGCTAATCCATGTATCGTCCCGCTCAGCGCATGCCACCATCACCGCCTCAAAATCCTGGTTCACGGTCACCTCAAATTTTTCTTGCCGCACCAGCTTAGCCAGGTTTTTAGAAACTTTAAAAGTATCCAGCGGTATAATGCCCCGCATTTTAGGCTCATACCAACCAATAGAGTTGTCATCGGGGTCGGCCATTGGGAAAATACCCATTGTATAGCCATGCAATACCTGGTTGGGGGTTAACATGCCGCAAATTTAACCCATGCTTTGTTACAATGTTTTTAATATAATTGTTCGTAAAGGCTTGCCCGGCTATCATAAAAGCCGTAGTTTTCCGGAATTATAAACGCAAACTGACTTTAGGACTAGATAGCAGCCGTTGAAATTTGGTAGTTTAGCCAGCAGCTATTTATGCCGCTTAGTAAAACCTAACTAACTGATGCTGAACAAGCTTTTGCTTCGCCAGATACAAGAATATTTTGGTGGACTGGAGGGATTGCCGGACAACCTTACAGGGTTTATTAATGCAGTTAATGATACCTATGAAAATAACTTACAGGATCTTGTAAGACTGGAGCGGGTGCTTAATTTAAGCTCATCGGAAATGATTGAGCTTAATAACAGGCTGCGCAACGAATCCGAAGAAGTCCAAAAAGCTCATACCGAATTGCACACATTGTTTGAAAACATTGAAGTTGTATTTTTTTCGGTGGATATGATTAATTACAGGCTGCTGCAAATTTCTCCGGCTTGTGAGAAAATGTATGGTTACCCTGTAGAAGAGCACTTTACCAATTTTAATTTATGGTATGATGTGATACTGGAGGAAGACCGGCATATAATTGACGGCAATTACCCCGTAATGCAGGCCGGGCAGCCATTTACACAGGCCTACCGCATACATCATGTAAACGGCGATATACGCTGGCTGGAAACCAAAATATTCCCCACCCTGGATGATGAAGGAAAGTTGCTGCGGATTGATGGCTTTACCAGCGACATTACCGCACAAAAAGCAGCTGAGGAAAAAGCTGCATCTACTGAGGTTAAATTTAAGCTGCTGATTGAAAACAGCCATGACGGTATTGCCATGGTAGACAGTAACCGCAGGCTTAAATACAATACCCCGTCTGTTAAACGGATTTTTGGCTATGACCCACAAGAACTGCTGGACACAGACCCGGTTGACTATACGCACCCTGAGGATGTTGACGAGTTGCTGGCAAAGCTGGACCGGTTAAAGGAAAATGGAACCACCATAAAGGCCGAGTACAGGATGAGAAACAAGGCGGGAGAATACCGGTGGCTGCGTGCTAATATTATTAATATGCTTCATGAACCTGCTTTGCAGGCTATAATTATTAATTATGAAGACATTACTGAGATGAAGGCAACCCGTGCCCAGCTTGAGTTTGACCGCCAGAATACAACCGCCCTGATTAACAGTACCGCTGATTTAATGTGGAGCGTTGACGCCAATATCCGGCTAACTACTGCCAATATGCATTTTTTGCAATCAGTAAAAAAAGTAACCGGTAAAGAGTTGAAGACAGGAGACTCGATATTGATGGAAAGCGGGCTAGAAAATAATGAGGTAGAAAAGTGGAAGAAAAGGTATAAACAAGCCCTGGCCGGTGAAACCATCAGTACAGAAGAACATTTTAGCACAAAAAATTATGAAAGCTGGTTAGAAATAAATATGAACCCTATTACCGAAAATAATAAGGTAATGGGGGTTGCTTGTTTCGTTCGAAATATAACCGAGCGGAAGAAAACTGAAATATTATTGTTTAATAACCAGAAAATGCTTGCCGAAGCGCAGCGGGTAGCCCGTTTTGGGAGCTGGGAAATGGATTTGGCCAATTCAGATACCCTGAGTTCGACGTCTTTACAATGGTCGGACGAAGTATTCAGGATTTTTGGTTTTGAGCCCGGTGAAGTGGAAGTAAGCAACGAGTTTTTTTCAGAAATGGTACACCCCGACGACCGGGAAACAGTATCTAAAACTTTCAGAGAAGCGATTAAAAATGGTCATTCGTACCAAATAGAGCACCGGATAATATTACGAACCGGTGAAGAAAAAATAATTTACGAACAGGCAGAAATAATAAAGGACGATAGTAATTCCAGGGCTTTAAAAATTATTGGCACTGTTCAGGATATTACTGAACGCAAAAAATCAGAACATTCTCTTAAACAGGCCGAGGCTAATTTCAGGAATATCCTGGAAAATACAGACACATCTTATATTTTGCTTGACCGGGAAGCGTATATTGTTTCATTTAACCACCTGGCATCAGAAATGGCAGGGCGCGAACTGGGCGGAACATTAAGGGTGGGTGAAAATTACCTGGACAGGATGTCGCCGGAAAGAAGACGGCAGGTGGTGGCCGCTATGCAAACCGTGCTGAATGAAAAACGCCAGGTAAGCTACGAAGTGGAGTACAAAAAGCCATCGGGGCAAAGCCTGTGGCTATATGTACGGCTCCATCCTATTATTCATGAAAACAGCACGGTGCCCGGGCTGAGCATTGCCGCCACAGATATAACCGAACAGAAACTGGCTGAGCAGGTACTGAAACAGGCAGAGGCCAACCTCAGGAACCTTCTCGAAAATACGGATACATCATACATACTGCTGGATAAAAATGCAACGGTACTGTTAATGAACCGGCTTGCTGAAAACTTAACCACCAATGAGCTTAAACATAATGTAACTGTTGGCAGGAGCTATATTGCAGCCATGCCGCCCGAAAGGCAGGAGGCGGTTGAGAAGGCTATTAATTATGTGCTGAAGGAAGGGCGGCAGGTAAGCTACGAGGTGGAATATAAAAATGCAGGCAAATCAAACCTGTGGCTGCACGTGCGCATGCACCCCATTATACACGATAACCTTGCGGTGGAAGGATTAAGTGTTGCCGCCACGGATATAACCGAAAGGAAAAATGCAGAAAAACTGTTACAGGAAAGCAACGAGCGGTATAAAATTGTAACCAAAGCTACTAACGATGTAATATGGGACTGGGATATTGTGAATGACCACATGTACCGCTCAGAAAACTACGCCCAGGTTTTTGGCAGATTAAGGCCGGAAGACCTGTTGGAAAAGAACTGGATAATAAACATACACCCCGATGACCGCCAGCGTATTGTTGACAGTGTGGCAGCTAAGATTAACGACCCTACCTCGATACTGTGGGAGGACGAATACCGGTATTACCGGAGCAACGGAGAATTAGCCTATATACACGACCGGGGATATATTTTGCGCGATGATAATAACCAGCCGGT
>DASPJH010000044.1:0-2414 GCA_035628715.1 Bacteroidia bacterium | reverse complement strand
AGGCCGCTCCATGGGCGACGATTTTATTATTAAAGACGGCTTCCGGATGTACCACGGCCAAACCGTGCCCGGCTTTCCGGGTCACCCGCACCGGGGCTTTGAAACCGTTACCATTGTTCGCAAGGGCATTGTTGACCATGCCGATTCGCTGGGGGCATCGGGCCGCTACGGAAACGGCGATGTGCAATGGATGACCGCCGGCAAGGGCGTGCAGCACTCAGAAATGTTTCCGCTAGTAAATAAAGACAAGGATAACCCTATGGAGCTGTTCCAGGTGTGGCTGAACCTGCCCGCAAAAAATAAAATGGTGGAGCCGCATTTTAAGATGTTCTGGAAGGAGTCGATCGGCAACCTGGTGTACGAAGACAGTAAGAAGAAAAAGACTACCGTGGAGGTAATTGCCGGCCAGCTGGAAACTACCCAGGCTCCTGCTCCCGCCCCCGACTCATGGGCGGCCGACCCCAAAAACGAGGTTGCTATCTGGAATTTTATGATGGAGGCCGGGGCAACTTACACGCTTCCCAAGGCATCGGCGGACGTTAACCGCACTATCTATTTTTACGAGGGCGACGAAATTACCGTGGCTGGTACCAAAGTGCAGCGGTATAACTCCGTATCGCTGCTGGCAGATGCCGAAGTGATTATAACCGCCGGTAATAAACCGGCTGAAATACTGCTGTTGCAGGGCCGGCCTATTAATGAGCCGGTGATACAATACGGTCCGTTTGTGATGAACACCAAGCAGGAAATTATGCAGGCGTTTGATGACTACCACAAAACCCAGTTTGGCGGCTGGCCCTGGCCCAAGCAAGACCAGGTGCATGCAAGGGAAAATACGCGCTTTGCTAAATATGCGGACGGGACCAGCGAGGTGAAGGAGAGTTAAAGGTAAATAACAATATACCCATTATGAAAAAACTGTTTTATTTTATTTTTCTCTGCCTTACTTCTCTCCTATCACCTGTAAACGCACAGGACCTGCAATTATTCAGGATATATGAATTTGCAAAAGAAAATAACGATACAGTAGCATTTATATCACTTTCTGATATATATCCCTTAAGTGACCATCCCGATTCGCTGCCAATACCGGGTAAGTTAGAAAACGCCCGGCACGTTAATCTGGAGGCCAAATACCGGAAAATGCTCCTGGACGGATCGAAGGTTTCCGAAACGGATAAGGTTTTTATTTACGACTACGCCAATGATATCCTGCAAACGTTTGCCGTAAAAGACCTTCCCGCAGCTGCCTGGCTTACTGTTTATGAAAACCCTGACGAATGCCCGTGCAGTCACCATTATTATATGATCGGATTTGAAATTAACCGGAAATTATTAAAAGGGTTCACAACGCACAACTACACAACGCTTATTTATATTGGTAAAAAAAGCCCGTTTATCAGGGGGAAATTAAACCCCATTACCTGGAAAGAAATTGAACCGGAAGAATACCATACTGCTATTGCAGAAATTAAAGATACGGCCGGGTTGCCCACCCCTGCGAGAGGACAAGTATACGCTTATGAAACAGAAGAATTGCAGTATTTTGTGCAGGACGAATCGTTGAACGGTATATCACTTGACAGGTACCTGTTAATTCTTAAAACAAAAACTAAGGAGATAGTTTACAAGCACAAGTATTCAGACGGCGAAAGCAGCTCGCCGGCGCCTTTAAATGCGGAGTATCACGAGCAATGGACGGGCCCCCTTTTTAAAAATAAACCAACAGTTATTTTTGGCTTTACATACCACTCATTTGGGTGCCCGTACATCACCGTGCTGGGCGAGCCGGTAAGCTATATCGGTATTAATTGTGATAACCGGCACTGAGGGTTTGTCCGAACTTTTTTATAGCAGGTTGAGTTGTATTAATGCCAACATCGGTAAAAGACCTTTTGTTAAAAGGATTTTGAAACGAACTGCCTATTTTTGCCCGTAATTATTAACAGATATGGCATCAGGGTTTTTCGCGATTTTAGATGATATAACAGCATTAATGGACGATGTAGCCATGACGGCAAAGGTGGCTACCAAAAAAACGGCTGGCATTTTGGGTGATGACCTTGCAGTAAATGCTGAAAAGTCCACAGGTTTTCTTTCTTCGCGCGAAATACCGGTGCTGTGGGCCATTACCAAGGGCTCGCTGGTAAATAAGCTCATCATCGTTCCGGTGGCATTGTTGTTCAACGCTTTCCTGCCGGTGGCCATTAAAATCATACTCGTTTTGGGCGGATGTTACCTGGCCTACGAAGGGGTTGAAAAAATTGTAGAGTTTTTGTTTCACCGGAAGAAGCCCGTTCCTGTAGAGGCCGCCGAAGTGCGGCAGGATGACCGCGAGGCTGAAAAAGCAAAGGTGAGGTCAGCAATTACGACCGATTTTATCCTTTCGGTGGAGATTGTAATTATAGCGATGA
>DASPJH010000043.1:0-7248 GCA_035628715.1 Bacteroidia bacterium | reverse complement strand
TGCATCCACCTTACGTACAAAAGCCTGTACATCTTCGGCAGTTTTCAGGCTGTCAATAGCACCGTTGCCTGCTTTTGGACCAGTGGTGCGACAGGATAAAAATCCTAGTAATAGGGCAGCTATAATGTATCTCATGGTTAGTATAAGTAATCTGTAGCGCAAAATGTTTACCATATCAGTACGACCGTTCCCATTTCTGTGTCACCTTCAGTTTTTCAAGTTCGGCATACAGCAGCCTTAAAGCCCGTGAGCCATAAGTTCCATATATCCAGGCGCTGTTATGTTCGTTATACGTTACTTCCAGCATCTGTCGCTCCTGCCCGGGACTTCCGTTTTTATAGCCGTCTAAATTAATATAATTAAGTATATCAATTATACGCTTGTAACTCAACGGGTCAATGGTGGTAACATTTCCTGTAACACCCCCGTCGCTAAATTCTGCCCGACGATCCGGGCGAATAATAAGGCGGAAGTAACTGTAATCGTCGGAATTTTCATAGCTGATGGCGCCAAACGTATGGCGGGTTGGCGTTTTATTCAGTTCTATAAAATCGCCGAATTTATATACCAGTGTATCAGAAACAGGAATAAAGGCTCCCATGTGATTCCACCTGATATAAGAGTGGTTAATTAAACCGGTACTTCCAGTATCTTTATACACAGAATAAAAACAACAGTTATCTTCATATTTATTGCCCTTCAAGTCCAAATAGCGGATAGTAAAGTTATTTTTTCCTGTGTCTAAAATGCAGTATGTTTCATAAAGCTTGTTATATAAAGTATCTTTATTAACTACGTATTTCAAATCACCTGTAACCAAAAGGTCGGTAGTGCCGTTACCGTCAAAATCTTCTTTGTACCAGCTGCGGGTTTGTATGGAGTCGAACAGACCTTTGCACGGCTTATCCGTGGGGCTAAGTGTATCAGGAATATGGGGTGTTTCCCATGTACCGCGGATATAAAGATTTACCTGCTTTACAAATGCCTGCACATCCGCCGTTGTTTCCAGCGTATCAATAGCATTAGGTATACGCACCACCGGCTGCTGTTTGGCAGTACGGCAGGAGAGGGTGCTTATAATTATTAGTGATATAATGAGAAATTTCATTTTTTTATTTTCTCCCATTTTTGATTATCACGGAAAGCGAAGAGTTCTGAATAAATAGCCATTAATCCATAGTTGCCTTGCTGGCCATAGTCTTTAATCCGCTTAATTTGATTGTCATTGTAGTGTACAGTCAAAACCGCGCCGGGAGCGTCCGTCCACCCCACAGCATATGTACTATCGAGTTTTTTGAAATTGCAATAATTTAGAATACTTGCAAATCTATCGAAGTCTTTTAAATTGGTTACGGCGCGGAATTTTCCGGTATCCCGGTTGAACATTGTGGCATTATAGGTGGCGTCATGCCTATCAATACCAAGCGAAAAAATAGGGCACGTACCTTCACATGAAGAAGTTACAATGTCGATTTTCGAAATGTTTTCCTCGGCAGGGTTAGCATTAAACTCTATGAAGTTTTCATACTCGTAAACTAACGTGTCTGTTATTAAATCTGTAAAATGAGCCGAATAGTGAGAAAAATTAATATTATTATTGTATCTCTTAACTATTAAAGCCGATTTATTATTCAATTCTGCAACGTAAGGAAACACAAATCTGTCCCACGGGGCGCCTAGAATAACTTTTACCAACAGAGGTTTGAAAGTATTGTTTCCGCTATCCAACACACAAACAATTTTTTGAAGCGAATATCCGTCGCTGGCGTTGATTAATAAATCCAAGTAGCCATTTCCATCAAAATCAGCTTTATACCAAAGTTTTAACCCAAGTGAATCGTAAATTCTCTTTGAGAGCTTATCTCTGTACTTAAGAGTATCTTCAATTGAGTAATTCCTGAATTTATTGGAATCTATAGACTTGAGCAACTCCAAAACCTGTTCTGATGTTTCAATAAATTTAATTTTATTATCATTATATGTTTTTTCAGGGGTTGGCGGTTTACAGGCAAACCATAATATAATCACCATTAATAAAGCAGGTTTCATATTGCAATAATATTAGTACTAACGAAATCTAAAATTCCAAAGTTGCAGCTTTTGTCCTACTTTCGTTCATCATGAAGAAAATACAGGAAGTTGCCGCCCGCATCGGCATTACTGACGACCAGCTATTGCCTTACGGACATTATAAAGCCAAAGTAATTCCCCAGTGGAACGAGGATAAAATTAAAAAAGGCAAGCTTATCCTGGTCACTGCCATTAGTCCTAACAAGGCCGGGGTGGGCAAAACCACCACGTCTGTAGCTCTTAGCATGGGCATGAACCGCATTGGCAAAAAGGCAGCCCTTGCTCTGCGTGAACCTTCACTGGGGCCCTGCTTCGGCATGAAGGGCGGCGCTACCGGCGGCGGACGGGTGACGGTGGAGCCTTCGGATGATATCAACCTTCACTTTAACGGCGATTTCCACGCCATTACCAGCGCCAACAATACCTTGGCAGCTCTGGTGGATAATTACAACTTTTATACAAAGGGCCTCCCCCACTCGCTTCGCCAGGTGCTGTGGAAACGGGTGCTGGATGTAAATGACCGCTCGCTGCGCAACATTATCACGGGACTGGACGGTAATGGAAATCCTGGCGAAACGGGCTTTGACATTACTGCCGCCAGCGAGATTATGGCGATCTTCTCGCTTGCCAAAGATATGGACGACCTCCGCCGACGTATTGACAACATTCTGCTGGGCTATACCAACGAGAAAAAGCCATTTTACGTAAAAGACCTCAGGGTGGGCGGCGCCATTACTGCCTTGCTGAAGGACGCCCTGCTGCCCAACCTGGTGCAGGACGTTGATGGCGGACCTGCTTTTGTGCACGGAGGCCCCTTTGCCAATATTGCCCACGGTTGCAACAGCATTATTGCTACCCGTATGGCCCTGCAATATGGCGATTACGCTATTACTGAGGCGGGTTTCGGAGCCGATTTGGGCGCCGAAAAGTTTATGAATATCAAATGCCGGGTGGCCGGCTTGCAGCCTGCCCTGAGCGTGCTGGTGGCTACCACGCTTTCGCTAAAACTGCACGGCGGTGCTTTGGAAGGAGCGCTTAAGCAGCCCAATATGGACGCCCTGAAAAAGGGTATGGAGAACCTTGACAGGCACCTGGACATTATGCTATCCTTCGGGCAAACGGTAGTGGTGGCTATTAACCGTTTTATCAGCGATACGGACGAGGAGATTGCCTACATCAGAAACTGGTGCGCCGAGCGGGGCGTTAAATGTGCCACCCACAGCGGTTTTGCAGACGGTGCTGCCGGTGTGGAAGAGCTGGCAACGTTAGTTGTTAATGAGATTGAAACCAACCCATCAAAGCCGCTTATCAATACATACGCATTTGAGGATTCTATTGAAACAAAGCTGACTAACATCGTTACCCGCGTTTATAAAGGAACTGGCATTGTGCTGAGTAAAAAAGCTGAATCTTCGCTGAGGAAGATTAACGAAACGGGCCTGAACAGCCTGCCGGTTTGCATTGCCAAAACACAGTACACCTTTAGCGCCGATGCGGGCGATCCGCACGATATAACAGACTTCTTCTTACCTGTTGAGGACTTGGTAATTAATACCGGGGCCGGTTTTATTGTAGCGGTTTGCGGTGAAATGATGCGCATGCCCGGCCTGCCCAAGGAACCCCAGGCCCTGCATATTGATGTTGTCAACGGGCAGATCACCGGAGTTAGCGACCCAACGCCTGTTGCCATGGCTACTACGCCTGCCCAGGTGGAAGCAAAGGATTAACCTTTTTTATTTCAAAGAACTTGTTATGGTTGTTACTGTGTTACCTTTGTTACTAGAGTAGCGCGGGTTTTGCCGAACTTGCCTGCGTCGTTACACGCGCGGGACACATGGTTCTGCCGGGCTTTCAGTAAAAGTAAGGGGGCGGTCTTACTCACCAATTACTATGTATGTTGCTCTTGTTACTAGAGCTGCAAGGACTTCTCCTCCTTTCACCCGGTTTTCAACACCTACTCCCCTGCGCTATAAAAAGCCAGGTGTTACTACTCTCGCAAGGGGCTAAGTGTGACCGGCAAATATGAACGGCAATCATGCTGAAATTTGTTCAGCACCTCAACCCGCAATACGGTTGTTTCAAGTTTTGTGTTACAATTGTTACTACTGTACCAAGGGTTTCAGTACACCCAGCAGGAATTTCAAAACCTCAAACCTCAACTTTTGTGTTACGAGTGTTACGCTGTTACGGCCCGTCCGAACGGTTCATCCGGGCAGTCCGTTTTGCAGACACTTAGGTTCTTACCCTACTATAATTGGAAATAGACGATTTTGTGTCAGATTTACCGGTTAAAATTTGAAATCGGCCCGCTTCAGAAATTTCCCGGTTCATATATATACAACCCGAACACTGGTTTATGGTTCCCTTTTTTGATTTAACAAGAGCTATTCTCTCTAATGTTTTATCATCCGGTACATATCCTTTTTGTTTCAACTGGTAAAAACCATCTACTGCATATACCTGCAGCTCAGTAATGGTGCTGGACAACCATGCGTTTAAAAGGGCAGTATCCATCAACTTTACTGCGTCATCCAATTTAGAACGGTATCCTGGGTTGATTCCTGCCCAACCGCAATGGCTTCCGTACACAATTGAGTCGTTGTTAACAAACAAATGGCTGAAATTAAGTTCTGCACCATACGCATCCTGGTGAGCTTCAGAAAGTTTTTTGTACTCTTTGTCAACTTTATAATTTAAGATAGTTTCAGGCGCATTCAGATACTTATGATCGGAAAAACAGCAATATACAATCTGGCCTTTTTCAGTAAGTATCTCAATATAGTATGAATTAACAGTAGTAACACCCGGCTCATCTCCGGGATAAAATTCCTGATACTGAATTTTAACTTCCCAGCAGTCAGGCATTACCTCTCTTTCGATTAATCTTGAAACACTACAATCTTCGGATAGAGAGGATAAATATGTATTTAATTTATTGTAGTCTTTTTGCTTCAGAATTTTACTGATTGCTTCAATATTACTCGCCTTGCAGTGGCAAAAAACCATAACAAACAATAGCGCCAGCAGTATTTTAAACACGCTTCCCATATTTTAGCTAACGTAAAGTTACGAAAAGTATTTCAATATAGTCTCCCCCACAGATTCCCCCCTCCGCGAGAATGACGGGCCAGCGCGCCGAGGCGTGTCGCCCTCACCCAACGCGATTTTAACTGACAACCGAAAGCAGACACCTATATCAACCCCCTGGCCTTCAGCTCCAAATACTTATTGATCGTATTCACCGATAAGTCTCTGGGCGGTGTTAAAATGCTCTGTATGCCGTATTTAAGAAGCTCGCCAACGATTTGCTTTTTCTCGTTCAGCATCTTTTCAGCAATGGTTTTGATGTAAACTTCCTCAAGGTTTTTGGCCGGGTTATCAATCAAAGCATCCAGTTCGGTGTTTTCAAAAAATATAACCACTAATAAATGGTTTTTTGCTAATCCACGAAAGTAGGGCATGCGTCTCCTGAGCGATGTAACCGACTCAAAATTGGTATAAAACAACAGCAGGCTGCGTTGTTTTATCCGCTGGCGGATGGTGGAATACAGCATTTCAAAATTGCTTTCCAGGTAGCGGGTTTTCTGGTTAAAAAGCGTTTGAAGTATTTTATCCATCTGGCCCGGCTTGCGCTCTGCCTGCAATACATTCACTGTTTCTTCGGTAAATGTAATTAATCCTGCTTTATCGTATTTTTTAATGGCTATATTGCTGATAACCAGGCTGGAGTTAATGGCATAATCCATCAGGCTCAGTCCCTCAAAAGGCATTCGCATCACGCGGCCTTTATCAATAATGCTGTATACCTGCTGCGATTTCTCATCCTGAAACTGGTTTACCATTAAATCGCCCCGCCGGGCGGTAGCCTTCCAGTTTACAGTGCGAAAATCGTCGCCCACCACATAATCCCTTATCTGCTCAAACTCAAAATTGTGACCAATGCGGCGGATCTTTTTAATCCCCGCCATTACCAACCGGTTGCTTATGGCCAATAGCTCATATTTATGCATCTGCATATACGAGGGGTATACCGGCACTACCCTGGTGAGGTCAAATTTATGGCGGCGCATTACCAGCCCCAAAAGGCTGATGGTATACACATTCAGGTTATCAAACCGGTATTCTCCCCGTTTTACCGGGCGCAAATCGTAAATAAATTCCTGTTTGGCCCCGCTTTTAATTTCCGCTTTCATGCCCGGCCCGCGGTACTGGAACTGATCGGGCATTTCATCAATAACCATAACATCCACCGTAAACGGGTAGTTATTAAATACGGTAATTGCAACCGGGTTTTGATCGCCGTTGGAGAATTTATCGGCTGTTTCCCTGCCTGCAATAATGGCTTTTTTGCGGCTGTACTGCATCAGTATATCCACACCGGTAAGAGCCAGCAGGCAATATAAAAGCGTTTTGGCCACGCCAAACACGGCAGGATAAAAATATCCCACTATACCCAAAATTATGAGTATTCCGCCCGCGTAAAAGAACCGCTGGGTAAGGTATAGGGATTTTATGAAGCGTAACAACTTTTGGTTATATGTTTTAAGTGTTAAGTTTTATGTTGCCCCTAAATCCCCTAAAGGGGACTTTCGCCAGGGTGCTGTCATTATGTTTTACCGATGTGCATTGCTGGTTGCCTGCCTTATAAGCCCCTTTCGGGTATTTGGGGTGAACAGCCGTTGCTGCAGTTGAGATCCTGAAACAAGTTCAGGATGACTATCGTCTGCTCAGCCGGTCATGCACAAATCTCCAGCATTTGCATATTCGCACATTTACTCACTTGCACATTACTAATTATCTCGGCACCTCTACTTTCTCAATCAATTGTTTCACAACGTCGTTGGGACGTGCGCCTTCCATTTCTTTTTCCGGGGTAAGGATAATACGGTGGCGCAGCACAGGGTAGGCGGCCTCCTGTATATCATCCGGGGTAACAAAATCACGCCCACGCAGGCCTGCAAAGGCTTTGGCCGAGTTCATAATATTAAGCGTGGCCCGCGGTGATGCGCCCAGGTACAATCCCGCAAAATTACGCGACTGCTGCACCAGTACGGCAATATAGCCCAGCAGCTTTTCTTCCACATGTATCTGTTTCACAATTTGCTGGTACTGCACCAGCTCTTCACCACTAATAACCGGGGTTATTAAATCCACCGGGTTGCCTGAGCCTGAACGGTT
>DASPJH010000042.1:0-2988 GCA_035628715.1 Bacteroidia bacterium | reverse complement strand
TTCGGTGCAAGGGAAGTATCACCTGAAAACAGCCCAAAAGTTACCAAACAGAATTTTAAAGAGGTACTGGATTACTTTTTTACCACCAACAAAGTATGCAACGAGGATTTAATACCATTCCCATACGCTTACAAGCACGATTATGCTGGTTCCGAATTTGTTCCTGTTGACGATTGTTTTGAAGACATTATAAATGGATTTCTTTCCTCAAGCTGTACCCGGACTGATGAGATGGATGCCTTAGAAAAATTGTTCACGGATTTAACTTTGGCAGGAAAACTTGAAAGTTCTTCGGAAATAGATATAATAAGCAACGTTACAACGGGGACATGGAATGATTATGTAAGCGACCTGATGAGCTATACCTCCGGCCATCAGGATTCGTTTAATAGGTACGTTACAACTATTTCCGGTGGAAAACTAGTCGCTGAAATAAAAAGCCGTAACAACCTTTCCTGGAATTCCTGCTACATTACTTTAGTGCCTCCACAAGGGTATACAACCGCTTTGTTTAATAATATAACTGCGATTGGTTTTATATCAACTACTCCAGATTATTCTAAAGTTCCTCCCTATAAGGAGTTTACCATTACCATGTACGATGCATCACTTAATGCATACCCGGTAAAAGCCTATTCCACCTGCTACCCGGTGTGCACGGAAACTACTACTGTTTGGGGATGGCTTACCGATTCATTAAACAACAGGTATTGTAAGGATTTTACTGAAAATCAGGTTAGGGATATTTTAAAGGTTATGAATGATGACACTCTGGCTGTGGCTTTTGTGCCCAGGGATCTATCGTGTAAGGCAAAGTGTATTACATGCGATAGAATGAATTTAGCCCACTCATCTTTCTGGAGCAGTTATAGCACGATTTTCACACAAAGTGATTCAGTAGAAGAGGACACCAACTTTACTAAAGTATATGCCAATTACATAAACCGTTATTTAGGGTTAAATAAGGATTATTTCACATATAAAGACTTTAAAGCCGTTTGCGATTCGTTTTATATTAATGAAACAGCGCCCTGGTATAATTTTAACCGGTACAGGAGTGTAAGCAACGGCTGCGAAACCCTGCCGACCGGAAAACAAGATACCCTTTTGAACCTGTTAAGCATGTGCGATGACCCGCTAGAAATCCCGATGGATACGTTGAGCTGCGATAGCCTGCTGCGCTTACAGGCGTACGATGAGGCAGTAACCCTGTATAATGAACAGATGGATACCCTAAGGGGTAATTTTAGGCGGCAGTATTTGCGTAAGTGCATGAACATGGCCGGCCTTGAAACCTTTACTATAGCGTATGATATTAAACAATACCACTACACACTGTATTATTACGACCAGGCGGACAATCTTATTAAAACCGTGCCACCGGCAGGTGTGCGGCTGATAACACACGCCGATACACTGGCATTGGTGTACAACAACCGGAAAAATAAGGTGACGGCCAATTATTTCAATACACCGCACCATACGCTGGTTACCAATTATAAATACAATACTCTGAATGCGGTTTATGAACAATCAACACCGGACGGCGGAACTACTGAGTTTTTCTACGACCGTTTAGGGCGGCTTTCGGTGTCACAAAATGCCAAACAGGTGTCGGACACCTTTTATTACAGCTATACCCATTACGATGCGCTGGGCAGGATAACCGAAGTTGGTGAAACACGGAACCTTACTACTATGACCGACGCTACTTCACGAAACCCGGCTTTATTGGCCTCATGGCACGGCAGCGCGGTGTGGTTTAAGCAGGTTACCAAAACGTTTTACGATAATAAAATGGGCGGCAATGTGGACAGCCAGTTTACCGCCGGGCAAGAGAACCTTAGAAACCGGGTGGCTTATGTCACTTTTGATAATGACGGTACAGGTAATTATGATTATGCCACGTATTACAACTACGATTTACACGGCAATGTAAAAGAGCTGGTGCACGATTATACCCAATTACAGGCCCTTGCTTATGGCTACTTTAAAATTGAGTACGAATACGACCTGATTAGCGGTAATGTGAACAAAGTAAGCTACCAGGAAGGAAAGCAGGACCAGTTTTTCCATAAGTATTTTTATGATGCTGATAACAGGATACGGCAGGCGTTTACCAGCCGGGATAATTTAATTTGGGATAACGATGCCAAATACCATTACTACCAGCACGGGCCATTGGCGCGTACGGAAATTGGCGAGCTGAAAGTGCAGGGGATGGATTACGCCTATACCATACACGGTTGGTTAAAAGGTGTAAACAGCGGAACACTGGACTCGAGCCGGGATATTGGTAAAGACGGTTGGTGGAGTTTAAGCAATAACCGCCGCTTTATACCCAAGGATGAATTTGGTTTTACACTTGGGTATTATGATGGCGACTATTACGATATAGGCCAGAAAACCACTGCGGAGCATTTTGAAATTGGGTTGACCAGTGGGTTTAATAACGCCTCTTATTCTTTATTTAACGGTAATATACGACATATGGTGGTGGCGATTGGCAAGTTTATGGACCCTTCGACAGGCTCAGGGCAGGGTAAGCCGATGGGATATGCCTACAAATACGACCATTTGAACCGCCTGGCCAGCATGGATGCCTACGACAGTGTAAATAGGACTACCAACGAATGGTACACTACCGCAACGGCTATGAGCCAGTACCACAACCGGTTTACTTATGATGCCAACGGCAATATTTTAAGCCAGGTACGCCACGGGGCAACCAGTATAAACGAGGCATTGGATAGTTTGGTGTATAAATACTACCCCGGAACCAACCGTTTAAGCCATGTGGATGACATTGTAAATACTGCCAACTACAATGATGATATTGATGACCAGGACAGCTTAAACTATGCCTATGACCCGATTGGTAACCTTATACGCGATAGTGCCGAAGAGATAGACAGCATACAATGGAACGTGTATGGCAAAATAAGCCGGATTATACGTACAGCAGGCAGCATTAAAGCCGGGCTGGAG
>DASPJH010000041.1:0-4370 GCA_035628715.1 Bacteroidia bacterium | reverse complement strand
CCCCGGTGTAGAACGATACAAACAGCCTGTCTTTATCGCTCAGCGCATAGTTCATCTTCACATTCAGGTCGCCAAAATAGGCCTTGGCATCTTTGGTCTGTTGCGAGAGCGGGAAGAACATATCAAAATAGCTGCGGCGGCCCGAAACGATGAACGAACCGGTGTCTTTCTTTATAGGCCCTTCTACCGTAACCCTTGACGACAGCACCCCTATGCCGCCGTAAACACCATATTTCTTCAGGTTTCCTTCCTTCATGCGCACATCCATCACACTGGAGAGCCTGCCGCCAAACTGGGCAGGAGTTCCGCCTTTGTAAATCTCAAAATCCTTTATGGCATCCCCGTTAAATACCGAAAAGAAGCCTATAACGTGCGAGGGATTGTACACCACTGCCTCGTCAAGCACCACTAAGTTATGGTCAATATTACCACCGCGCACAATGGTGAGGGTACTGCCATCACCAGCAGCCTGTACGCCGGGCAGCAGCTGCGCTACTTTTATAATATCCATTTCGCCCAGCAGCACGGGCACCTTCCGAATGGTTTTAACATCCAGCGTAACCGAGCTCATCTTGTTCTCACTCACGTTTTTGTCAGCCTTCTCGCCGGTTATCACCACCTCGGCCACTTCCGACACTGTTTCTTTCAGCTCAATGTTGATGGTTTTGTTGGATGTCAGGTCCACTTCTACCGTCTGCGGTTCATATCCAATATAGCTGTACACCAGGGTATACTTCCCTGCATCCAGGCTAAGGCTATAAAATCCGTAAGTGTTGGAGGTAGTGCCTGTGCTGGTGCCTTTCACCACCACGCTGGCCGATATCAGCTCTTCGCCGTTGGAGGCATCTTTAACTGTTCCGCTAACGGTGTAGCGGGTTTGCGCTTTCATTGCCAGGGGAGCAAGCAATAGCAGCAGTAATAGTTGTATTGGTTTCATAGTTCCGAAAATCGGCCGCGAAACTAATACCGGGGCATTACCAATACGTAACCTTATTATTTAAACAGCTGTAATTTATCGATGAAACGGAAAAACCAGCAGGCGGGCCGGTTGGGATTGATAGTTATCTCTTATAGTACCTGAAATGAATCACTTAACGTATCCCAGCACATCATCCAGTATTTTTGCAAAACTGGCAGAATCCTGGTAGCCGGCTACGCCTACAACGTTCAAAACATTGCCGTTGGGCACCAGGAAATAAGTGGTTGGAAAACCTGTAGACTGCCCGTTGGTGAGCATGGCATACAGCTGGGGGCCGCTATAGGCCGTGCTGTCGTCTACATAGTAAACGCCTTTTGCTTCAGGGTTAAATTTTATAGGTACAAAATTTTTATTGATACGCTCAATTACCGACCTTTTGGAATACGTATCCCTGTCCATTCTTTTGCACCAGCCGCACCAATCAGTGTACACATCAATGAGGCCTATCTTTTTGGATTCGCTTATTTTAGGATAACCCGTATTCCACGAGAACCAGTCAAGTTCCTCTTCTTCTTTTTCCGCGTAGTTAAAAGAAGAAAAAACAACTCCAATAACAAGTATCAACAGTATTCTGGCTCTTTGTTTCATTCGGTATACGGCAATAGTCAAAAACTATTCCACTCAATCATGGCGGGTTTACAAATGGCAAGTTACATCATTACAGCACAAAAAAGCAATACCCGGCTGTTTGACAATTCTCGCCGTTATTTTGATACAATAAACTTTTCTGTTGAAAGTAACGTATTACCGGCGGTCACCTCTAAATAATACATCCCTTCTTTAAAATCATCTAAAGGAATAATGTAGGTTATTTCCCCGGCATTGCCCTTCCACGCTTTTACGGTTTGCCCCAAAGAGTTTATTATCCGGTACTTATGTGGTGTCCCCAAGTCCGGTGTAAAAATATTTAAAACTTCGGACGCTGGATTGGGATAAATCAATATCCGGCTATCAGGCGTTTTAAAATCATTTATTCCTGTTGTATGACAGCCCGGCACAACACAACCCATGCTATCCAGCTTTAAAAGCCAGCTACGCCAATAATAGTTATCATCCTTACCGGAAACTCCCCCAATAGCATATATAAAACCACCAGGGCCTGCAATGGCTTGTGTAAGTTCATGATTCCCGTACTCGTCTGCTAAAAGGGAGTACCGTCTTTGCCAGATGATTTCTCCCAACGTTGATATTTTTAGCATCCAGCCATCAAAGGGTTTAGAATTCCATCCCCCCACAGCGATAATGCTTCCATCACTAAGTTCTGTTGCGCTCACTATAAAGCTGGTAAAAGACGTATCCGGTTTAACAGACCAAACATAATTTTTATTTGAATCTATTTTATAAATTACGCCCTGGAAGTGTCTGTAAAAGACCCAGGGATTATGCACTTCAAGTCTCAAGGAAACACCACTAAAAAGAAAGCCATTGTCTTTCGTATTTATAACCTGATTTGACTCCATTAGCTCTTGGGGGGGAGTTATATATTCCCATTGAACAATTCCTGAAGTATCGATAGCATATAACCATATTTGGGAATAATAATTTTTGGCGTTGGTTATAGAAAAATCCCTACTGGTTTCCGTAATTATAAATTCATCGTTCTTGTTTGACTTTACAATCATTCCACCACCACCGGATTTGGATTTATAATACTCTTTTTTCCAAATTTGTTCGCCATCACGGCCCACTTTCATTATAAACGTCAAATTTCTAATTGTATTCCTACGCAGTGAATCAAATTCCAGTTGATATCCACAAATTAATAAGGTTGAGTCTTCCAATACAAGTATGTTCTGAAATATATAATTTATTAAACTGTCGCCGGAGTTATAATACTTTTTCCACACAACATTATAATTTGAGTCCAGCCTGAATAAAAACCCGCCATCATTAATATAATGGGTTTTGCTGTAATAGCTGCCACTCAAAAAATACCCGTTATTAAAGAAAGGTGAAATACTTTTATGATATACATGAGTAATTACGGTATCAACATACTGTTTTGTGCTAACAATATTGCCTGCAGAATCAAAAAAGGATAAAAAAGTGTCTTCTACCGGATAATCCGGCATAGAATCGTAAGATGTACCAACCACCATTAACTTTCCATTATGAAAATGTACTCCATGAAAAGTGCTTGCTCCTATACCGTAAGTATATTTCCTGTTAAATCCACCCTGTGAAAAGAGATTTATACAATAAAGAATATTGAATAATATCAAACAGAAGTACTTCATAGTTAATTAATATTCCCTTCATTGAATAGCTTATTATTCAATGAAGGGGAGTAAAGTTAATTTAATTTTACAAATTTTCAAAATACAACCGTTTCATTGTTAATCATTTACACATTATAAATACACACCATTGCTAAGTGATTCTATATCTAATGTGTGACTGCTTTTATTTTTTATTCCATCTTTAAGATCACAATATTCTGCCAACTTTATTACAAGATAGGAAATATCATAAAACGTCCGATGCTTTCCCCTTAAAAAATGTTTATACGGCAACAATCAGCAGAATAAAAAATGCACTCAGGTTTTATCCGCTGCCAATTGCTCCTGACAAGAACGGCCTTCACTCAATTTGCCTTTCTTCCAAAAACCCCTTAGGTTTGAAGCCCAGTCATGGACGACAACAAGTTTGAAATCACCGGAGACATCGAGCATAACGATGATACTCCCCGCCGCCGTTCCATTGCGGGCCGGTTTTTCCTGTTCCTCATAGCGCTTATAGCCATACTGTCCGTTATCCTTTTCCCGTATTTCCAGGAAGAATTCCCCGCCCTGCGCAGGTTTACCGGCATGGACAAGGTGGAAGCCCCCAGGGCCGACACTGTGCTGCTCAACTTCCTGATGGCTACCACTGACAGCCTGCGACGCGCCAACGACAGCCTGAAAGCGCTTACCGAGGTGCAGGCCCACGAGCAGGTGTCAGACTTTGACGTGCTGGTGTTTGAGGTGCAGATTGGCGCCTTTAAACACTTTGACCTGGAGAAATACCGCGAGAACCTTGTGGGTATTGACGGCGACCAGGCCGACGGTTATGCCAAGCTTACCCTGGGCAAGTTCTTCAGCCCGGTGGAGGCTAAGGAGTTTCGCGATGATATACGCAAGGCCGGCTTTAAAGACGCCTGGATTGTAGCCAAACGCAACGGTATCCGCGTGGAGTACGACCCCGCAACAGGGGAGCAAATAGGGGAGTAGTATTACCCGCTGCCGCTTCAGTTGGGAACTGCAACATCACATTGTCATCCGGCAGAAGGCGACGCTCCTACAGAGCTTTATAAACCAGCGGTCCAACCGTTTTACAAAGGTTTAATTCCTACGGAATTCAGCCGCCGTAGGGGCTTAACGTATACAATTCAAATAACTCACCCTTTCCCGTT
>DASPJH010000040.1:0-3977 GCA_035628715.1 Bacteroidia bacterium | reverse complement strand
GGATGGTATGGTTTAATACATCGGTAACAAACAGCTCGTTTTTGGCCTTGTTAAAAGCCAGGTGACCGGGGAAACTCCACCTTGATGAGGTGTCCTGGCCGTCTTTAGTGCCTTGCTCACCATACGTACCCGCAATGGTTTTCACCTGCCCGTTGCTGATGATGCGGATGGTATTGGCCTGCCCGCTGCGCCCGTCGGCAACAAACACGTTTCCGAAACCGTCAACTGCCAGCCCGTTGGGAGTTGAAAAATCGGCTGACAAGGCAGCGCCGTCAGTACCGCCCTGGTTACCGCTTCCGGCAAAGGTGGATACCTGCAAAGTGGTAAGGTCTATCTTGCGGATAACACGGTTATTGGCATCGGCTACCAGCAGGGTATTGTTGTCCAGCAGCTCTACTGCCACCGGCATGTAAAACTGCGCTGACGTGGCATTGCCGTTAACCAGGCCGAATGTACCAGGCGAACCGGCCAGCAGGGTAACATTGCCTGCGGGGTCAATTTTGCGGATACAATCGTTAAAACCATCGGCTACATACAGGTTGCCCGATGCATCAATGGCAATATCCATGGGGTTGTCGAAACGGGCATTGGTTCCCTGGCCGTTTAGATAACCGCCAATTCCTGAGGCTGTTGAGCTGGACTCGCCAGCAAAGGTTGTTATTATCTGGTTGCCCCCCATAAATTTTGAAATTTTGCGGATGGCATGGTTTTGCTGATCGGCAACGTATACGTCTCCGTTTAATGCTACAGCAATTCCCTGAGGGGTATTAAACCGAGAGTTAGTCCCTGTTTCATCTTTATATTCAGGAGCCTGGCTTGGATCACCAATATAACCAGCACTGGTCCTAACCTGGCCATTTGAAAAAGTTATAAGCCTGATACGATGACCACCTTGTTCAGATATATAAAGCAACGTTCCTGAACTATCAAAGGCAATACCATAAGGTTCAGTATATTTAGCTGTGTTTATGGTAGCAGAGGTTGCATTATACCCTGAAGTACCCGGTGTTCCAGTGAATGTAGTAACGTTTTGGGCCTGTGTAGCAAGAAAGGCTACGCCCATAGCTGCGGATAGTAAAGCTTTTTTAAGCATAGTAAGGTTTAAAAAATTAAAACAAATTACCAAATTTTGCTACGAAAATAAAGGATTTGAGTTTAAATACTCATTAACATTTGTCTCTATTTGGTCTAAAATATTTTCGTAGCTACGTTTTACAAAGGTTTCGCCGGTAATTTTTTCGTATAATTCTGCGTAGCGGTTGGTAATACTGTCAATAACTGCGTCGGTCATGTCGGGAATCTGCTGGTCTTTTTCACCGTAAAAACCGTTTTCCATCAGCCATTCCCTTACAAACTCCTTGGAGAGCTGCTTTTGCTCCTCGCCGGTTTTCTGGCGCCTTTCGTAATCATCTTTATAGAAATAGCGGGAAGAATCAGGCGTATGCACCTCGTCGATAAGAATGATTTTCTTCTCATCGTTGTGGCCAAACTCATACTTGGTATCCACCAGTATCAACCCGCGCTCGCCGGCTATATCCGTACCCAGCTTATACAGCTTGCGGGTATAGTTTTCCAGTATCTCCAGGTCTTTTTTCTTTATCAGCTTCTGGGCCAGTATATCCGCCATGGATATGTCCGTATCGTGGCCGCTGTTATTTTTAATGGTGGGAGTAATGATAGGCTCGGGCAGCTTATCGTTTTTCTTCAGGCCTTCGGGAAGCTTCACCCCGCAAATCTCACGGCCGCCTTTTTCATACAGCCGCCAGGCATACCCAGCCAGGTAACCGCGGATAACAAACTCAATCAGTATGGGTTCGCATTTATAACCTACGGTGACATTAGGGTCGGGAGTGGCTATTTTCCAGTTGGGTACTTCATGGGCCGTAAGGTCCAGAAACTTGGCGGCCACCTGGTTCAGTATCTGCCCTTTGTAGGGTATAGGCCTTGGTAATACATGGTCGAATGCCGAAATACGGTCACACGCCACTACTACCAGGTACTTGTCTTTAATATTGTATATATCCCGAACTTTACCCCTGTGAAACGATTTTTGATTCTTCAGGAAAAAGTTAGTAGCTATCAGCTGCATTTGTGCGTTCATAATTCCTCTCTCCATGTGCAATTAGAACATTAGAAAACCGGGGCAATATTAAACCGTAAAATTAAAAAATAGTGTTTGTATGTTTACATTATATAACAGTAACTGAAATACAGCGAGTTAAGTAATTCACTTTGTATCGTCAGCATGGTACTTATCGTACGCTTTTATAATGTCTTTCACTACTTTATGGCGCACTACATCGCTTACGGTCAGGTAGGCTATTTTAATGCCCTTAATCTTATCCAGTATCTTAACAGCTTTCACCAGGCCCGAAGGCTGGTTCCGGGGCAAATCTATCTGAGTCAGGTCGCCGGTGATAATCAGCTTTGCATTAGGCCCCATCCGGGTCAAAAACATTTTCAGCTGCATATCCGTGGCGTTCTGCGCCTCGTCCAGTATCACGTAGCAGTTATCCAGCGTACGTCCGCGCATAAAAGCCATAGGGGCAATTTCAATCGTCCGGGTTTCAATCATTGCCTTTAGCTTGTCGGGCGGTATCATATCGTCCAGCGCGTCGTATAACGGGCGCAGGTAGGGGTCGATTTTTTCTTTCAGGTCACCGGGCAAAAAACCCAGGCTCTCGCCGGCTTCCACCGCAGGGCGCGCCAGTATTATCCGTTTGATTTCTTTGTTTTTCAGGGCTTTCACCGCGCAGGCCACGGCCGTATATGTTTTACCTGTTCCCGCAGGGCCAATGGCAAACACCACGTCGTTCTTGTTCACATACTCAACCATTTTGCGCTGGTTGGGCGTGCGGGCCAGTATTTTTTTGCCATTGTTGCCATACAAAATGATATCGTCGTGGCCGTAAGGCACCAGCACTTCTTCACCGTCGGGCTCAGCATCCAGTATTTCATGCACTTTCTGCTCTTCCAGTTTACCACTGCGTTTCAGGGCATACAACAGTTTGTCGAACTTTTCCGTAAAGTCGATTATAAGCCGTTCCTCGCCGGTCACCTTAACTGCATTACCACGCGAAACAATTTTAAGCTTCGGGTATTTTACCTGTAAGAGTTTCAGGGTGGAATTATTAGTTCCCCAAAGTTCGATGGGATTAACCTCATCCAACAGAATGAATTTTTCGTTCAATAGATTAAAAGTAATTTTGCTGCTAAATAAAGGATTATCACGCACTGTGCCAATTGTTACATTAACCTCTGACTTAGGAAAGGACACATACCAGGTTGCCAAAGCTAAAATGCAGCTGGAAGGGCTGGTTCAGGGCGTGAAGATATTTGATATCTCGCACGATGTGAGTCCTTTTGCCATTGATGAAGCGGCATATCTTTTAAATAGCTGCATAAACGATTTTCCGGAAGGAACGGTACACATTATGGCCGTTGATGCTGATATTTACAAGTATAAACGCCTGCTGGCAGCTTTTTATAACAAACAGGTAATTATGGCAGTTGACAATGGCTTTTTGCCTATGTTGCTGGAAGGACATGACAATAAGCTGTATGAAATACCGGTAGACGATACGCTGAAATTATCACCGGCAACCCTCAGAAACGTAGTGCTGCCTGCCGCAGCGGGTATTTTAAATCATGGAATTGATGCTGTGGGTGCGTTGACCGCAGATCCCCTGGAAAAAACTTTGGAAAAACCGCTGGTTGAGGAAAACAGCCTGCGCGGTAAGGTAGTGTATGTGAACAATTACCACAACTCTGTGACGAATATAAGCCGCAGTGTGTTTGATACTGAACGGATGGGCCGGTATTTTGAGATTACCCTGAACCGGTATGACCGCATTACAGATATTAATGACACTTATAGCCAGCAGCCGGAAGGGGAGTGCCTGTGTTTCTTTAATGAGAACGGACTGCTGGAGATTGCCGTGAACCGCGGCAAAGCCAGCCAGTTGCTGGGGCTGGAG
>DASPJH010000039.1:0-3267 GCA_035628715.1 Bacteroidia bacterium | reverse complement strand
CGGTGGCTGCACATGAAGTTTATGGAGCGGGCGGGCATCAGCCCTAAAAACCTGGCTTCTATTGTGCGTTTCCAGCAGTTTTATACCGCTTTGGCGCAAAACAGGGAAAAAGACTTCCTGCAAAAAGAATTTTACGATTTTTATTACGACCAATCGCATTTTATAAAAGATTTTAAACGTTTTACCGGCCTCCCACCTGCCAAGCTGGCCATGAGCGAGAATGAGTTTGGAAAGATATTTTATAAGGAGTAGTTTTTCTGTCTGAATATTTTCTAACCGTATAGCATTTACAAAGCAATTAAGTGGTGCTCAGTATAAATGTATACATTTAAATACGTGTTTTCACGGTTGTATTTCAAATTTAACAAGACGTACTTTACAAAAAATTAACCCGTGAATTTATCTTCAGAATATTCTATTACAACACTACAACAATTGTATTATGCCCGGTAAAAAACGTAGAAATACTCACCGAAAAACACGCTACAATGGTGCCGATATAGCCCTTTATGCAGCAGAGCAAAACGAGGAATCACTTAAAAACCAGCATCCTAATATTGCCTCCGTAAGCAATTCGGTAACCCGGGTAAACGGCGTGTCAACCAATGTGGTGACCATTTACACGAAAGATAATGACACCACCGGTATGCCCACCGAATTAGAGGCAAAGATGCCTGACGGCACTATTGAAAGAATAGCTACGGAGATAATTACCGGCCTGGGTGACAGCAAAGTGCATTTTTCACAGGTAAATAATGTATCCAACAGCAATACCGCTACATTTTTAGGCTCCATCTGCTGTGCGGTTAAATCAACCACCGACCCTGGTTTCCTGGGAGTATTAACATCAGCGCATATTTATACTGGGGGAATTTACCAGGATTTGAACGGGGTTTTTGATGAAAATAGCCAGGGTGTGGCTGTTTTTAATGGCACACCAGCGGGAATATGGTATTTGGGAGTGCTTGGTTTAAAACAGGACCTGGCCGTTGTTAAAGTAAATGCAGGCCAGTTAGTTGATAATAATTACAAAAGTTTTACCAATGGATTTTATGCGGTTAGCAATGCTGATGTACAGACAGAAAATCCTAATATAACGGTAATTTCACAAAATTTCTTCACCCGCACTGCATTTGTGGTGGATTATAATGTTGGCCTTGATATCAATTATAACGGCATTGATAAATTCAAAAAAAACATACTATTAATTGGCAGCACGAACAACCGCGAAACATCTAAAACTGTTTCGAAATCCGGTGATTCAGGCAGTTGCGTGTATCACTCTGCCACCGGAAAACTAATAGGTATGTTGCTGGGTGGAAATGATAAGTTCTCATTTGTGCTGCCTATACAAAACACACTGGATTTATTTAATTTAAAAACTATCTGATTATGAAATATTTTTTACTACACGCATTTGTATGCATGCTACTCACAGCAAATGCACAATTTAAAATTAGCAATGACAGGAGTATTAAACCCTCCCCCAATGAAACAAAGTTTAATTCTGTGGTTATTGACAAAAGTTTCGGCGGAAAAGTTGTAGAAATATGGAATAGTGACAAAAACCAGATTCTTTCTCTGAAAGATGCAAAATTAGACACTGAAATTTCCAAAAATGAAGACGGCGACTACAGTATTACCATTGATGCCAATGGCAAAATCAAGGAATGTGAAGGTGAACCCAACTGTATGAATGTGAAAAATTCATTTCAGATAAAGCTGGACGGACAGTTTTATGGGCCTTTTCAACTCAGCCAGACCAGCAATATAGTCACTACCCCGCCTGCTGCCGCACTTAACAGAATTCATTCACCCGGAAATATCATAAATGATGTTTTTTTTATAAATGATAATTTTCCCGCAGGATCGAGAACTGATGAAATAAAGTATACCCTTAAGTATTATGGTATTGAAAACGCTGATAGCCTGGAAAAAAATAAGTTTCTCAATAGTGTGTTAAACGGGATTTATTCAAAGGCTCAGATACAGGGTGGCGGAATAAGCCTTGCTACGTTTGCATCTTCTATTGGCGGCCTCGATGTTACCAAAATTGCTGATGGGTTTGCTAAATTTATAGTGGAGCGCACCAAACAAGAGTTAAGCATCACTTTTTTTAATACTTTTAAAACCGAGTTAAAAAAATACCCGGATTTAAAAACTCTCTTCCCGTCAACGGTGAGTGTGATGGAGGCCATTGATAAAGATATTTACAATTACAGCAATTACCTGAACAGCCTGCGCGAAGCTTTCCGTGCGGATATATTGGTGCTGGACGAAAACCTGCCCGGTATTATTGACAACCACGAAGATTTTTTTAATACAGGTGATAATTACAAATATGCCATGGGATTGCGGTCGGGGTGTTATATTTCCACCTCGGTAAGAAAACAGATGCACCCGGGTGATATCCTTGAAAATTACCCGTTGGCATTTTTACAAAAACCTGACGGTACAGATTATACAGATTTAAAAACTTCTATCCAGTCGTTGCAGTTGCTGAGCCGCTCGCTGAAGGATACCGCTGCTGGCCAGTACTGGGTGCCTATTGACAAAATACGCGAAGTTGTAAGCAACAAGAACCTGTTTAAAATTTACCTGGGCCTGGTATACCAGGTAGCAAAAAACGATTATGAAGGCATAAAATTCAGTACCGGGACTACTTTTTTACAGTACCTGGATATGCTGAACGTTGACCAGTCATACGATGATTATACGCTTATAAAGCAGTATGTGCTTACCTTCGGCAGCAAAATAAACGAACTGAACTCTATAATAGACGAGCATGAAAAACCTGCCAACGATTCTTTAAGAGTTGAACAGTATGCCCGTTATTTTAAGGCTACGGCTGAATTTGTTGAGTACTGCACGCGGGTTGGCGAACTGCCCTACATTAATAAAACGCCGCTTGCGCATCTTCACGACAGCCTGGAAATATATTTTGAGGTGGCTTACCAAACCGTTGACCTGGCTACCAGCATCAACCGTAAAAATTATACGGCTGCTATTACTGAGGCCGTTGCGATTTATAATACTATCGTTAACAGGCCTGTTTTTGCTTACGCATCATTAAACAGCAACGATGAAGCACGTAAAACGCTTGCAAAAACTACGGATGAAACCTACCAGAAACTTTTGCGGTTTGGGGCTTTTATGGCATCTATAGTGGAAGCCAAAAACTCGGACGAAGTAGCTAAAGCAATTGAGGCCGCGGCCATGCCGGCGGGCTCGGCAAGGGTGAAAAGGGAAAGCCGGTTTAATGTATCG
>DASPJH010000038.1:0-2804 GCA_035628715.1 Bacteroidia bacterium | reverse complement strand
CCGATGGACACAGCAACACCCTGTGGCATTAACCCTGCCAGTATCAAGGTACTAAAAGACAAAAAATTTGCCAATACATTTATTGCCACCCGCGAGTTTGAAACCCGGATGCGATACATACACCGTGCGTGCAAGCAGCAGGTATTGGAAATTTATATTAAAAATATTGATAAAAACCTGTGGGAAGCAGATAAACTGGTGTACGAATTACTGCAAGCACAGGGAAATGCAGTGGCCAAGCAATTCAAAACATTTTATGAAGAAAAGCTGGGAAATGTAGAAGGCCTGGATGGAGCAAAATTGCTGTCAGAATATTATAACCGGCAATTAAAAAAGGTGGAAGAGGAACTGGAAGCGATGAAAAAGTTGGAAATAAAATCGCTGAAAAAAGAAAGTGAAAAATTTAAAGCGGTTAAGCAACAATATCGGGATGTGCTTTGGAAACGCGAAAAATATCGGATGGAAAAATACAGGTTTCAATGGTCGGATATGGGTTGGATGAATATAGATACCGGCTGGATACCCAAAAACTGTGATAAAAGATCACGAATGGTGGTTACTTTGTACGATACCCAGAAATACGACAGGTCATATGTATATGTACTGATGACCGGCATTAAAAGCCTGAACCGCCTCAACACCACCAATAACAGGGAGTTTTACGGTGGAAATGAGGACGAAAAAACATTACTTGTTGAGTGCAACGAAGCCATAACACTGCTGGCTATTGCTTACAAAGGAAAACAAGCATACTATTTAAAATACTCTTTTATTGCCGGAAGGGATAATAATATCGAATTAAAAGATAATTTAACGCCCGTATCGGCCAATGAGCTTAAGAAAATTTTAAGAGCCGAAAATAAAGGGCACCTCACAGAGAATAAGATAGCAGACGACCTGGTATTCCAGGAGAAATTTTATAAAGAAAAGCTACGGCAGGGCAATTTGAAAAGAGAGCAGGAATTTATTGTTAAACTGCATAATGTAGCTTTTAAATGCTGCGTGGAGCCCGCAGGATTAAACGGAAAAAGTCTGTTTGAGGAAAACTGCACAGCCTGCCATGCAGTATGCGATAGGGCAATTGCACCTGCTTTGCATGGAGTTCAAAAACGACCAGGCCGTACAGAAGCGTGGTTGTTTAAATTCATTAAAAATTCACAACAAATGATTTCAGAAGGAGATCCTTTGGCTGTACAGTTGTACGAAGAAAACAATAGGCAGGTCATGAATTCATTTGAATTTTTAAATAACGAAGAAATAAAGGCGATTTTAGATTATGTTGGGGATGCAAAGTGTGGAACCGAGTGAACGGATATATAACCCGGCACACGATTTGCCAATACCAAATTGATTAGCTGAGAACTATAAGAGGAACAGTGGGGTGCTATTGCCCCAGCCTTCTGTCAATTGTAGCGACAAATAAAATCTGCTTGCACTTTACAATACTTGCCTGTATTATTGCAGGCGGATATTCTTTCCGCTACAGTTACCCTGCTTTTTAATCATACTTTTACTTTAGAAATACTATTTAAACCGGGCTTTGGATATTGCCCTACACACAGAAAAACCGCATGTACGACATTTTAACGCTGAATGATTTACTCCTTTCGGAACTGAAAGAGATTGCCCGAAGCCTAGACATTAAGGAGGCTGAACAACTTAAAAAACAAGACCTTATTTACAAAATTCTGGAACAACAGGCGGTAAGTACGCCTGCCGCAGACGATGATAAGCCCCGCCGCGGACGCCGCAAAAACAACAACACCCCTGAGCCGGAGGCTGAGCCTGTAGTAATGGAAGACAAAAAACCGGCGCCAAAAAAACGTGGACGCCGCAAAAAAGATGACGATGATGCAGGCGATGATAATGATACTTCTACACCTTTTATGGAGGAGCCTGCCAATGCCCCAAAAAAAGGGGGCGACAGTATGGCCCTTGACTTTATATTAAATGACCCCGACCTGGTGGCTGACGAAGAAACTGCTGCCGTGGAAGCACCTGTGCAGCAGCCAGAAACCCAACAGCAACCCCGCCACCGCGTACCGGGCCAGCAGCAGCACCAGCGTGATGGTCGCCATTCGCAGGCAGTGGAAAGCTTTATCAACTATGCCGAACTGGAAGGTGTGGTAAGCTCGCAGGGTGTGCTGGAAATTGTGCAGGACGGCGGATACGGCTTCCTCCGCTCCAGCGATTATAATTACATGCCATCTCCTGATGATATTTATGTATCGCCGTCGCAGGTAAAAATGCTGGGATTAAAAACTGGCGATACCATTAAAGGAACCGTGCGCCCCCCAAAAGAAGGCGAGAAATATTTTGCCCTTATTAAGGTGGAAAGCATTAACGGTAAAGAACCCGCTGATGTGCGTGACAGGGTAGGATTTGAGCACCTTACCCCGCTTTTCCCCGACGAAAAGCTAAACCTCTCCTACGACCCAAGAAATTACAGCACCCGTATAATTGACCTTCTTTCGCCCATCGGTAAAGGTCAGCGCGGTTTGATTGTGGCCCAGCCAAAAACCGGTAAAACCACCCTGCTGAAAGATATTGCCAATGCCATAGCACATAACCACCCGGAAGTTTACATGATTATCCTGCTGGTGGATGAGCGCCCTGAAGAGGTAACAGATATGGCACGCAGCGTACGCGCCGAGGTAATATCATCTACCTTTGATGAGCCTGCCGACAAGCACGTGAAGCTGGCCAATATGGTGCTTGAAAAAGCCAAGCGTATGGTAGAGTGCGGCCACGATGTGGTAATCCTGCTGGATTCTATCACCCGCCTTGCCCGCGCCTTTAATACC
>DASPJH010000037.1:0-6224 GCA_035628715.1 Bacteroidia bacterium | reverse complement strand
TGCATACCACATTACCGCTCCCCACCCTGAAGGGCTGGGCGTTATAGCAGTAATGAACAATGCCATGCGCGATGCAGGCATACAGCCTTCGGACATTGGGTACATAAACGTGCATGGAACCAGTACGCCGCTGGGCGATGTAGCCGAGCTAAAAGCTATTAAAAAGGTTTTTGGAGACCATGTGTACGACCTTAATATCAGCAGCACCAAAAGCATGACCGGCCACCTGCTGGGCGCTGCCGGTGCTATTGAAGCGCTGGCTTGTTTGCTGGCTATTAATAAAGGTGTGATACCCCCCACTATTAACCACTTTACAGATGATCCGGAAATTGACAGCCGGTTGAATCTGACCTTCAATACCGCGCAGCAGCGCGAAGTAAAGTATGCCCTTAGCAATACCTTTGGTTTTGGAGGGCACAACGCCAGCGTAATTATGAAAAAATATGAATCATAAAGGCTTGTGCTGCTTAGATTTCTAATAAGGGGCAAAGACAAGGGGTTCGAATCTTCAGTAAAAAATCTGCTGGGTTTTAAACCCCGTAACATCAGCTTATACAAACAGGCTTTCCGGCATCACTCGGCTTCTTCAAGAAGCGATTATAACGATGAGCGGGTTAGCAATGAGCGCCTGGAGTTTTTGGGCGATGCTGTGCTAAGCAGTATTATAGCGGAGGTATTATTTATCACCTACCCCACCAAAGGCGAGGGCTACCTTACCGAGATGCGGGCCAAAATTGTAAGCCGCGAAAACCTTTGTGAGCTGGCCCGTAAAATGGGTATTGAAAATTTTATGGAGTATGATAAAAGCATCAAAGGTAATTTCCAGATCATACGGTCTATCAGCGGAAATGCCTTTGAAGCTTTGATTGGCGCTATATACCTGGATAAGGGCTATAACTTCACCCGCAAGTATATTTCCACGCGCATCTTAAAACACCACGTAGATATTCAGCAACTGGCCGTAACCGAAGTTAACTTTAAAAGCAAGCTGATTGAGTGGTGCCAGAAGGGTAAAAAAGCCATTGAGTTTGAAACCGTGGAGGAACGTAAACAGGGCAAGCAAAAAAGTTACCTGGTGGCCGTGAAAATTGATGGTGAAGAAATGGGCCGCGGGGAAGATTTTTCTAAAAAGAAAGCCGAACAACTGGCCGCTGGAAGGGCTTGTGCCGTGATTTTTGCACAGTAAATTGTGAATGTATAAGGCCTTAACAAAAAACTTCAGGGCTAATTGTTCTCCCTCTTCACAATCTCATCAATAAATTTTCTTTCCTGTTCAGTCAAAGTTATCTGCTCCATAGTAAGGTTCGGGTCGGGCATATACCACTCAAACTGCGAAAAATAATCCTGCAAATCCTTGCTTTTAAAAACATAGCCGTATTGTGCATATACGGTATTTCTCAGCAGCCTTAAGTCTTCCTTAGAATATTCTTCCTGTAAAGTAAACTCGCCCAGCCCCAAAATTTTATCCTGCTTAATTCCTTCAAAATCCGTTGGTATGCTGATAAAAGAATATTCGGTAATAATACCGAAATCTATATCCTTTTCAGGCTTAAAATCCTTAGCCGATACCTGTAGTTTTCCGGAAAGAACTCTTACCATCCGGCAGGAATCTTTGTAATTAACAAATCCTTTGCTGCATACTTTACCGCTGCCTATTATCATCCAATCCGCCTTCGGCCCAAAAATATCGGTTACGTAAAAATATTTATTGGTACCCATATCCACCTGCACGGTCAAATCATTAATTTTTCCGCCCGCCCATTTAGCCCCTGTTGTTAAAATATAGTTGTAAATTTGGTTGAACACTACGCTGGTGCTGGCCGGAAAAGAATAGCTGTGATTTATCCTGTTAATTCCGGGCTTAAAAACCACCTCAAATAAATACACATAAATACCCCCTTCCATTTGGCTGAACTGTTGCGTACCGGTATCCTTAAGCTCGCAGTCTTCGCATTCAGCCACTTTTAGCTGGTAGGGCAATATCTTTCCGCCGTTTAATATCCTGAAATTATTAATCTGTACTGAGTTGCTTACATTTCCCTCCACATCCCCAAGGGCTGAAGGCGCCTGGAAACCCACCAAAAGTGTCCGTTCTGTTTTCTCAGGGTTATTAAATTCAAAAAAAATGTCTACCTGACATATCTTGTCTCGTACAGTAAAAGAAAGCACCTCTTTGTCAAGGGCTATTTTTGTTTCCTTTACCGGGTAAATAATACCACCCCGTGTCATATACACCCCGTCATTGGCTGTTACAGAGATAGAGAATATACTTAATGCAAGTACAGTTATTAGTGTCTTCATAAATAAGTTATGTTTTACTAGTTTAGATTCTGCTCAAACCACTCAGCCTCACATCCCTCACCCGTCGCAACACAATAATTCCCAGTACAAAAAATACAGCCAGGGCAAAAATCCCGCTGCGCATATCCAGCAGGTTATCAATAAGCCCCCAAACAAAAGTGCCTATTACAATGGAAAGCTTTTCAGTAACATCGTAAAAGCTGAAAAACGAGGCGTGGTCTTCCGTTTCCACGGGCAACAGCTTTGCATACGTGCTGCGCGATATTGCCTGCGAACCGCCCATCACCAAGCCCACCAGCCCGCCCAATGCAGCAAAACCGGGAAAGTTTTTCTCCGGTAAAATATATGCCCCACCGCAAATCACCATCCATAAAATTAAGGCAACGGTTATACTCGCTACATTACCAAACCGTGCCGAAAGCCTTGAAAATAATATGGCGCCCAGTACTCCCACCAATTGTATAATTAAAATGGTAATTATTAAATGGATGGTTTCCAGCTTTATCACTACTTCACCAAATACTGATGCCACGTACATTACGGTTTGCAATCCCATGCTGTAAAGAAAAAATGACAGTAAAAACGTTTTCAGGCTGTGCATGGATTTTAACTGGCCCCACACTTTTCTTAATTCCTGGTAACCGTGCAGCAGCAACTGTTTGCCGTATGGGTTTTTATTTTCGGATGGAGGAAGGCCCGCAAACGAAACCTGCGAAAATCCTGCCCACCACAAACCAACAGTTATAAAGGCTATTCCCGGGCCGGTAAAGCTATCGTCAGGCGCAATGCCAAACCATTCGCCTTTCATCATTATCACCAGGTTTACCACCAGTAATATCACGCTGCCGATATATCCCATGCTGAAACCGCGGGCGCTCACGCTGTCCATACGGTCGGGGGTGACAATTTCGTGCAGGTAGGCATTATAAAACATCAGGCTGCCGGCAAAAGCAAAAGTGGCCAGTATAAACGGCACCACGCCGAAAAACAGGGTATCTTCGCCCCTGAAAAACCATAAAGCAAGGCAGGACAATGAGCCCAGGTAAACAAAAAACTTCATGAACGTCTTTTTATTCCCCTTATAGTCGGCTATGCCCGAGAGCAACGGTGATACCAGCGCCACCAGCAAAAAGGCAAGCGACACACAATATGAATACAATGCCGACGATGTGGTTGTTAACCCAAAGATGTTTACTTCCGGAGGCAATACCTTCACAAAAAATATAGGGAATATAGCGGTGGCAATGCTTAAGGAGTATACCGAGTTGGCCCAGTCGTACATTACCCAACCGTGTATTACCTTTGGATTGTTTTTATTTATGCTCATACTGAGGTCGAAAGGTAATTGACGAATAGTAAAATTAAAAACAGAATCGGGAACCTGCCAAAATTTACACAAAGAAAACATGGCATGTATTTGGTTAAGGAATAGGTGAACTAAAGACTTTGTGATATGGTAACTAAAGTGACTGATAGTGAGTTTATTGAACTGCTGAAAGAGAACCCTAAAGTAGTAGTAAAGTACTATGCCGACTGGTGCGGTAACTGTCGCCTTTTTACCCCGAAATTCAATAAATTGAGTGAAAAGGAAGAGTATAAAGGTGTAAAATTTTTGGATATAAATGCGGAAACCAATCCACAGGCACGCAAGCTGGCGGATGTTAAAAACCTGCCTACCTTTGCCGTGTTTAAAAACGGCGAGCTTGTGAAGTCGGATTTCACTTCAAAAGAAGAAGTTGTTGACCGCCTGATACAGGAAATCGCTTAATACTAAATTCTTACCGTTAATACTAACCTATATGAAGCTACCCGTGATAAAAAAGCTGGTGGAAACCTACACCCTGGAAGAGCTTATGGCTGCTGAGCTGGCAATTTCAGAAGGAGAAAAACCGGCTATTGAAATTGAAGGTGAAGATGAAGGCGAGCAGCTTACCCATGCCTATGCCGCAGTGACAATACGACAGGAAATAGAACTGAACGGCAAGGATTTGAAAACCGCCCTGCGTGAATATACCAACCGGGTAAGGGACAGTATTAGTTAAGCTCCCGGTTATTTTCCAACTCAAACAGCAATACGCTGTTGGTTTTTTCAAGTACCGGATGCTTAAACCCGGGCGCCAGCTCATTAAGCAATTCCAGCGTAAACTTGCGCTGGTGCAAAAACGGGTGCGGTATCACCAGCTTGGCGTCGTTCATTACCAAATCACCGCAATACAGTATATCAATATCCAAGGTGCGCGCCCCCCATTTTTGAATTCTCACACGGCCCAGGGATTCTTCAACTGCCTGTGTTTTCTCCAGCAGCTCCAACGGCTGCAGGTAGGTTTGCACCTCAACCGCCATATTTAAAAAATTCGGCTGGTCCGTTAATCCCCAGGCGGGTGTTTCATGCACAGATGTTTTTTTTATTACGGTTCCAATCGTCTCCCCTATCCTGCTTAAAGCAGTATCAATATACTTCTGGCGGTCGCCCAGGTTGCTGCCAAGCAAAAGTGTGTATGCTTTAAGTGTTTTCAATTATAACCCCCTATCTTTGAAGTAATGGATTTAGAAACCATCTTTTATATCGCAATGTTCATTCTTTTTTCTGTGTTTTCAGGCGCTGCCAACCGGAAAAAAAAGAAAAATGAGCAGGAAAACAGGCGGGAAGACAACCAGGGCCCCACACTGGAAGAAGAAATCCGTAAGATGCAGGAGCAGATATTGGGAAAACGCGAGACCCAGGCTGAAGCGCGTGAACAGCAACGCCCAATAAGCCGGTCGCCTTATGAAACGCTTGACGATGACCAGGAAGAAACCCAGCGCTACAAACGGATAGAACGCGAAAACTACAGCCTTGAGGATATTAAAAAAGTAGAACGGCAATACGAAACCTATACGCCATCGAGCTATAAGACTGAAATAGCCAATTATGAAAATCAGTCAGTTGATGCTTTGGGCAGGGGAAAAGAACAGCACAGCGTTATGGACAAAAAAACCTTCCCTGTTAATCGCTTCGACCATTCTGATGAGGTCGCAGAGCCTTTCGATTTTGATGCACGCAAGGCTTTTATCTATTCTGAAATATTCAGGCGTCCCGAATATTAACGGGAATTTTTATTTGTGCAGCACTTTGTCGGTATAGTTTAATTTTTTTTTAAAAATTTTTCCGGGTTAAAATAATTCTGGTTAAATTACCACCAAACTACTGTATATGCAGGTAAGGGTGTGTGCAACCATAATTTTATTAATTGTATTCCTTTTAAAATTTACAAGTCTGGATGCACAGGAAATTGCCTGCCGGCAATTTACCCCTGATAATGGTTTGGCAAGCTCGGAGGTATATGATGTACACCAGGACAAGCTGGGATATATTTGGTTTGCGACCGACCGGGGCCTGTGCCGTTTTGACGGTTATAGCTTTGAGACATTTACAGTGAAGCATGGGTTAGGCGATAATGTTGTGTTCTCAATAACCGAAGACCCTAAGGGAATACTATGGCTTACCACTTTTTCTGCAGGGGTTTTCTGTTACTCATACGACCGTGGGTTTTACCCGGCAAGCTTTAATAAAAACATTTTAAATATTATTAAAAAACATCTTTGGGTGGATAAACTAACCCTTGATAAAGAAGGCGACCCATGGATGAGCATTAAAAACAGTTCAGCCCAAAACACTTACTATTCTTATAAAAACGGTAAATTTGATACAGTTTCTTTTCCTGCAGCATGCAATAGTGAAACTGTTGTTATGCCCATAGGAAATACATTAATTTTTGAAAGAAATTTCACATTGCATTCAAAGCCCCTGTCAATCAGGAAAGGGCCATTAAACAGCACCATACTTCAATTGCCTACTGAGCATGTCAATGACTGCATTTATATAAAAGACAGCGCTATATTATGCATATACGACAATAAAATACTGATATTTAAAAATAACA
>DASPJH010000036.1:0-6494 GCA_035628715.1 Bacteroidia bacterium | reverse complement strand
GGTTATTCCCAGGAAGTCCAGTGGATAATATTCAAACCGGAATCCCCCGTGTAGACTGGGCTTACGGAAATAGGTAATCGTATCAGAGTTATATTTAATCTGTGAAAAATTCTGTGAAAATGTTATACCCCAATAAAATTTTTTACTGCGGAATAAATCCACCTGGGGTTCTTTTTCGCGGTTTTTCCAGGTGCTGTCTCCTTTAAACTGAGCGGTTGCCGCAAAGGATGCAGCCGCCAGTATAAGGGTGAATATAACTTTATATAACTTCGTTCTGGTTGCCATAATTTTCTGTTATTACTACTTTTTTAGCAGCTTTTTGTTTTTTCATTAATAAATAAATAGCCGGTAGGATAAGCAGGGTAAGTACGGTGGCCGAGATAAGACCGCCAATAACAACCACTGCCAACGGCCTTTGTGTTTCCGAGCCAATTCCGGTGGATAGTGCGGCGGGGAGCAAGCCTAAACCGGCCATCAGCGCCGTCATCACCACCGGGCGTACCCGGGTTAACGCCCCGTCGCGAATGGCTTTCAGCTTGTCCATACCTGATTCTATATTCTGGTTGAAGATGGAGACCAGGATAACCCCGTTTTGCACGCATACCCCAAACAGGGCTATGAAACCTACTCCTGCAGAAATACTGAAATTCATGCCGGTAATGTATAGACCCAGGATACCCCCAATAAGAGCAAATGGTACATTGATCAACACAATACCGGCATCCAGGGTGGAGCCAAACATGATAAACAACCAAAAGAATATCAACAAAATGGAAATTGGGACCACTATTTTGAGCTGGTTGGTTGCCCGCACCTGGTTTTCAAACTCACCGTTCCATGACAGTGAATAGCCTTTGCCCAATTGCACCTGCTCATTCACTTTTTGCTGAGCCTCGGCAATGGTGCTGCCCAAGTCACGACCGCGAACAGAGAATTTAATCGGTACAAAACGCTGGTTGGTTTCGCGGTATACAAAGGCGGTACCGTTCACCATTTCTATATCGGCAATCTCACGCAATGGTATACGTGTTCCTTCTTTACTGCTGGTACCTTTAACAGCCGGAACCAGCAATTTACCAATCGCTTCCACGCTGTTACGGTACTCCGGTGAAAAACGAACCCGGATGTCAAACCTGCGCTCCCCTTCATACTTCTGGTTTACAGCTTTACCACCAATAGCCATTTCAATTACATCGTTGGCATCGGCGATGTTTACACCATAGCGGCCCATTTTCTGGTAATCCAGTTGTATTCTTAATTCAGGCTGGCCAATGCTTTTAAACACGCCCAAATCAGCAACACCAGGCACTGTGCGCATTATACCTTTTATCTGTTCGGCTTTTTGTTCCAGCACTTCCAGATCTTCACCGAAAACTTTTATAGCCATTTCACCTTTCACACCTGAAACAGCTTCCTGCACGTTATCTGAAATGGGCTGCGAGAAACCGAAAATTACTCCCGGGTAACGTTCTTCCAGCCGGGTTTGCATGCTGTCTATCAATTGTTCTTTTGTCCAGCCGTCGCGCCATTCGCCTTTAGGAAGTAGGTCTACAAAAAACTCCACGTTAAAAAAGCCCGTGGGGTCGGTACCGTCATTGGGGCGACCGTTTTGAGATATTACACCTTTTACTTCAGGATAATCCCTGAATATATGGCGCATATTTTCTGAGTAATAATTCGCTTCTGTAAAGTTGATGCTTTGCGGCATGCTGGCCCTTACATAAATAGAGCCTTCATTCAACTGTGGCAAAAACTCGGTTCCCAGCCGGGTGCCCACCACAAGGCTGGCGAGCAGTATTAATCCTGAAATGATAAGACTGGTTTTAGGGCGTTTGAGGCATTTATCCAAAGCAGGCATATAAAGTTTCTCCATGCCTGTTATCAGTGGGTTGTGCTTTTCACGCACGTTTTTATTCAGCAGTATTTTGCAAAGCAGCGGTACCAGTGTAAGGGTAAAAATTAATGCGCCCACCAATGCAAACCCTATGGTATAGGCAAGTGGCGAGAACATTTTACCCTCCACCTTCTGGAAAGCAAAAATGGGTATCAGCGCCGTGATGATAATTAGTTTTGAGAAAAAGATAGGCTTACCCATATCGGTGGCAATCTGTTTCACCATGCCCATTTTGCTGGCTATGTTAAAGCGTTCCCTGCCCATCTGGTGTTGTTTGTGAGCCAGGTATACAAAAACCCCTTCCACCATTACCACTGCACCGTCTATAATAATCCCGAAATCAATAGCGCCTATGGATAGCAGGTTGGCGCTCATACCTTTCAGTTTCATGCATATAAAAGCAAACAACAGTGCCAGCGGGATAATCAGTGATACTATTAACGTTGTGCGCCAGTCGAGCAGGAAGATGGTGAGGATAAAGGTTACCAGTAGCATACCCACGATAAGGTTTTCCATTACCGTGTGAGTGGTAAGGTTCACCAGGGTGGTACGGTCGTAAAAGGCATCAATTTTAACATCCCCGGGAAGAACGCGCTCATTCATGTCGGCAATAGCTGCGTTCAGGTCCTTCAACACCTTGCTTGGGTTCTCGTACTTACGCAGCAGCACAATTCCTTCTACCACATCCGGGAGCGAATCGCGGCCTACTTTACCCAATCGTGGACGGCTGCTCTCTTTTACATTCGCTACTTCCTTAACAAAAATGGGAACCCCGTTTTTTATAGTAACAATGATGTTATCAATGTCGTTAATGGATTTCACCGCTCCCACGCCCCGCACCACAAAAGCCTGCGAGCCTTTTTCCAGCACATCTCCGCCTACGTTGGCGTTGTTCTCCTTTATAGCATCATATACATCCTTTACTACCAGGTAGTATTCATTCAGCTTATTAGGGTCCAGGGTCACCTCGTAGGTTTTCACCTCACCGCCAAAGCTGATAACATCTGCTATCCCGGCCACCGCTTTAATGCGCTTATCAATCACCCAATCCTGTATCTCTTTTAGCTCGCGCACAGTTTTGGTTTTGCTGGAGAGGGTATACCTGTAAATTTCTCCTGTAGGCCCGGCGGGTGGTTGTATTTCGGCCTCAATTCCCTCTGGCAGATTCACGTTGCGCAGCTGGTTAGCCACCATCTGGCGGGCAGTAAAGTCGTCCAGTCCGTCTTCAAACAACAGGGTAACCACCGAAAGACCAAATAACGATACCGAACGAAGGTTGCTTTTATCAGGCACCACGTTCATTTCGGTTTCTATAGGTATGGTTATAAACTTCTCCACCTCCTCGGCGCTGCGGCCGGGCCACTGGGTAATCAGCACCACGCGGGTATTGATCACATCCGGAAAAGCTTCAATAGGGGTACGTGTAAAGCTGATAATACCAAAAACCACTATCAGCAGGGTACCGGCTATTACGGTAAATTTATTTTTTAGCGAGAATGCTATGATCCCGCCTAATGCTTTGTTCATATCTTATTTCCCGCGGGTTAGTTTTGGTTATTGATTTCATTGGCAATCAGCAAGGCGCATTCATACACCACTACATCGCCTTCTTTAAGGCCTTCAAGTATTTCGGTATGACCATTAAAAGTCCGGCCCGATACTACTTTCACCTTTTCAAACTCACAGGTAGCCGTTTTGCGTATCACATAGCTTTCGCTGCGCTCGAGGAAGATACCCGAGGTAAGTACAGCAAGGGTTTTTATGGTAGTTTGAGGTTTTATTTTTACCGTAGCAAACATCTCTGGTTTCAGCAATTCACCTTCGTTCGGAATTTCAGTACGAACTTTTATTACACGCGACTCCGGTTCCAATACATTATTAATTTTCTGTACGCTGCCTTTAAATTCTTTGTCGGGATAAGAAATGGTGGTGGCGCTTACCGTATCGCCCACATGTATGCGCGATATATCGCTTTCATACACATTGGCCCATACCCAAACCGTTTTCAGGTCACTGATAGTAAACATGTTGGTATTGTTGTCCGTACGAATTTGTGTCCCCTGGTTCACGTTACGCTCCACCAAATAACCACTTATAGGCGCGTACACATTAAATACCGCGTCCGTTTTATCGGCCGAGCCGCCATACAATTCAAGTATTTGCTTTTTGCCGGTAAACTCAGCTTTGGCATTTTTATACTCGGTTTCAGCCATTTGCAAATCCTTGTCAGAAGCAAAGTTGGATTCATGCAATTGCTTCATCCTTTCATAATTCTTAAGCGCTACGTCCAAATTGGCCTTGGCAATATTGTAGTCCCGCTGGTACTCAGATATATCGGTTGAAAGAATGGTAGCCATAAGCTGGCCTTTTTTTACATAATCGCCCAGTGAAAAGTTGATGTTCTCTACGCTACCGCTTACAATAGGGTAAATGCGTACCACATGGTCTTCATCAAAACTTACCTCGCCTACTACAGTCAGGTATTCCTCGTAGTCTTTAACTTCCAGGGTTTCGGTTTTAATGTTTTTCAAAGCCAGGCTATCCAGCTTTACAGAAGTTTTTACCTGCCGTACTTCAGCCGGTTTATCTTCTTTTTTACCGCACGAAATAGCTGCGGTGTTTACTACAATCAGTATGTATATTGATTTTTTTAGGTAATTCATGATTAAAATATTTCTTTGGCGGTTACGTAATTCAGTTGGGCTTTTGAGTTGAAATAATCTTTCTGCAGGTTGATGAAGTCAAAAGACGTTTGCAGGTAAATCCTTTGCAGGTCTATATATTCCAGTATTGATATGGTTTTGCGGGTATAATTTTCGTTGGCGTTTTTATTAAGCTCGTCAATCTGTTGAAAAAATTCAGAAGTGTATAAATCAACCGCTTCTTTAAGCAGGGTATAAGTCTGATAGGCAGATACCACTTCATTCATAATCTCGTTTTCTTTTTGCAACACTTGTATTTCCGCCTGCCGGATACTGTTTTTTGCTTTTTGTATTTCCCCCTGGTTTCGGTTAAATAATGGTAACGATACCTCGACTACCAGGCCCTGGTAAGGACGAACGTAGTTACTCCCCTTATCGTGCGGCTGGTAGCCCATCTTTACATCCTGGAAGGCAAGCGCCTTTTGTAAGGTAAGATTACGCTTTTCGTATTCAATGCTGGCCAACCGATACTCGTAATCCTGGCGGTTATTGGCGGCATCTGCCGTCAGGTCGGCCACATTTATTATTGGCGCCTGCGCAGTATCCAGCACTACAGGCTCAATCATTACATTGGGCTTCAGGTTAAGCAGCATCCGCACTTCAGCCTCAAGGTTTTGCAGGGCCACGCTGTTGTTTACCCTGTCCGTGTTCAGCGCCAGTCTTTCCGATTTCAGGCGTATCACCTCGCTGCCCGCTATCAACCCTGTTTCCAGCTGTTTTTCCGCAGCCGCAATTGACTGGTCGTACACCAGTGCTGCTTCACTGTATATCTGTGATGAACGGTATACAGCATGCAGCTCGTAAAAAGTTGTAGTAAAGTTGTAAAGCATTTCCCTTATAGCGTTAGCGTATTCAACCTTTACGCGTTCCAGGTCCACTTCAGCCACCTTACGGGCTTTGCGGTGCCTGCCTGTAAAGGGCACCATGTGTTCCAATTGTATAAGCTTCTGGTTGCGGTAGTTAAAGTATTCGTTCCGCTCCATGCTGTACATGTCGGCGTTCCAAACAAAATTGGGGTTGTTCCACAGCCCTGCCTGGATTACCTCGGCTTCGGCATTTAAAATATCGTATTGTGCTGCCGTCAGCTCAAGGTTCTCCTTAAGCAGCTGGCTTTTTGCGTCGGCCAAAGTAAGGCGTAGCAATAAAGTATCGGCAGACTGCGCGCGCAATCCACCTGCGGCAATGCAAAACAGCATCGCCACCCATAATTTTTTCATTTATAGTGTATTAAGAAATGATTAAGCGATAAAAAATGAACATACCACGCCCCGTAAGGCACGTGAAAGAGTTTTAAAAGAAAGGTTATCGCTTATAGTCGCAGTTGGCGGTTTTCGGTAATAATTGAATGAAAATACGGTTGCCGTTTGGTAGAACTACTGGAGTTTACGGCAAAATATTTGGCGTATATAAAAGTAAATTCAGAAAGTGCCTCAAAGGTTTGTTGCTGTTTGCGACGTTCCTCATTTTCGTCCCGCTCAAAAAAATTGTTACCCCGTGAATGGTTTATGCGGTTTTCTGCTGAAGAAACTGAACCGGGAAATGAAGTTGTAAACTCGTATTGAGGAGCATTGCTAACATGTTCCTGCTCCGCTTGTTCAATCGAGGGCTTGTCGGCGGCAATAGCCAAATACTGTTCCTGGTGCAACCTTTGCAACAGAACCAGGCTTACCAAAAGCAGCAGGAAATTTACCGGCTTTTTCAAAAGAGTTTGCTAAAAGGCGGCGCAAAGGTAGTAATTTTTTGAAAGAAGCAAATTCGGTTGAACCGTATAGCTATTTGTGAATTTGTGATGGCTATAAAACAAAAAACCCTTGCAACAGCAAGGGTTTTTAAATGCTGGCGGTCTGGACGGGACTCGAACCCGCGACCCCGTGCGTGACAGGCACGTATTCTAACCA
>DASPJH010000035.1:0-2523 GCA_035628715.1 Bacteroidia bacterium | reverse complement strand
ATTGGGTTAAAGGATTTAATCAGGTTTAGGTAAGCACTATCACCCTGTTGTCCAGCACCTCTACAATGCCGCCGGTAATATCAAAAAAGTGAGTGCCTTCGGTGTCGATTACCCGCACTTTACCACGGTCAAGGCTGCTGATGATGGGGGCGTGGTTGTTCAGCACCTCAAAAGAGCCTTTGCTGCCGGGCAGCTTCACACGGGTTACTTCGCCGCTGTATAATACCTTATCAGGTGTTATTATTTCTAATTGCATCTGTCAGTCTTGTTAAAATTATCCGCGGGCTTCGGCCAGCAGTTTCTCACCTTTGGCAATAGCCTGCTCAATGGTACCCACCAGGTTAAAGGCCGATTCAGGATACTGGTCTACTTCACCGTCCATAATCATGTTAAAACCTTTAATGGTATCATTGATATCAACCAGCACACCTTCCAAACCGGTAAACTGGGCAGCCACGAAGAAGGGCTGCGACAGGAACCTTTGAACACGGCGTGCGCGGTGTACTACCAGCTTATCTTCTTCACTCAACTCATCCATACCCAGGATGGCGATGATATCCTGCAGCTCTTTGTAACGCTGTAACAGCTGCTTAACGCGTTGTGCGCAGTTATAGTGGGCATCACCCAAAATTGCCGGGGTAAGGATACGTGAAGTTGAATCCAACGGATCCACTGCAGGGTAAATACCCAGCTCGGCGATTTTACGGCTCAATACAGTAGTTGCATCCAAGTGGGCGAAGGTAGTTGCCGGAGCAGGGTCAGTCAAGTCATCAGCGGGCACGTAAACGGCCTGTACGGATGTGATAGAACCACGCTTGGTTGATGTGATACGCTCTTGCATCGAACCCATTTCAGTAGCCAGCGTAGGCTGGTAACCCACCGCTGAAGGCATACGTCCCAAAAGGGCCGATACCTCAGAACCTGCCTGGGTGAAACGGAAAATGTTATCTACGAAGAACAGGATATCACGACCGCCTGATTGCTCATCACCGTCGCGGAAATACTCGGCTATAGAAAGACCGGTAAGGGCCACACGGGCACGGGCACCAGGAGGTTCGTTCATCTGGCCAAACACAAAGGTTGCTTTAGAGTCTTTCAGGTCTTCTTCTTTCACTTTATCCAAAGGCCATCCGCCTTTTTCCATCTCATGCATAAACTCTTCGCCGTACTTTACAATACCTGCTTCAATCATCTCGCGCAACAGGTCATTACCTTCGCGGGTACGCTCACCCACGCCGGCAAATACCGAGAAGCCTTCGTAGGCTTTCGCGATGTTGTTGATAAGCTCCTGGATCAATACGGTTTTACCTACACCGGCACCACCAAACAAACCAATTTTACCACCCTTTGCGTAAGGCTCTAAAAGGTCAATAACCTTGATACCTGTAAACAGGGGCTCGGTAGCGGTAGAAAGATCCTCAAAACGGGGCGCTTTCTGGTGGATAGAGCGGTCTCCGTCACTTTTTACAGTCATCAAACCATCAATGCTGTCACCTACCACGTTCAGCAGACGACCGCGCACGCCTTCGCCGGTAGGTACGCTGATGGGGTTGCCAGTGTGCAGGGCATCCATGCCACGGGTTAAACCATCGGTACTGTCCATTGCAATGGCGCGAACCATGTTCTCGCCAAGGTGTTGCTGTACTTCCAGCACCAGGCGGTTGCCATCGGCGCGGTCAATGTACAAAGCATCGTAAATTTTGGGAAGTTGGGCGTTATCGCCGGTAAAACTAACGTCTACAACGGGGCCGATAACCTGTGCTACTTTACCTATATTTGACATATAAAAGGGGAACTGTTCGTTAAAAAATTCGGGCGCAAAGGTATCCATTTTAAAGTGGAAAACAAACGCCGATACTGAAAATTTCCCCCGGCAGAAATTTGGAGCATTTTGGGAAAGTACAGAAGTATAAAGTATGATTTAAATCGCATTACTTTATACCTTATACTTCAATACCAGATACCTTATGACCGCCTTTACTATTTTTGCTGCCGTATGAAGCTGGGACTGGATTTTTATAACCGCGAGGACGTGGTGCAGATTGCACGGGAGCTATTGGGAAAGGAGCTGGTAACCAACATTGACGGCGACCTGACCAGCGGCATTATTACTGAAACGGAAGCATACGCAGGTATTATTGATAAGGCCAGCCATGCCTACGGTGGCCGCAACACCAACCGTACCCGCATTATGTTTGGTCCGGGCGGTATGGCGTATGTTTACCTGTGTTATGGCATCCACCACCTATTTAACGTGGTGACACACTCAGAAGGGGTGCCACACGCGGTTCTTATCCGCAATATACAGCCGCTCAAGGGACTGGAAGTACAATTGCTGCGACGTGGTAAACAAAAACTGGATAAAACCTTTTCCACTGGTCCTGGCACGATGAGCCAGGCGCTGGGCATTAAAACAAAGCACACCGCCCTGAGCCTGCTGGGTGACACTATCTGGATTGAGGATATAGGCATTAAAATCCCTAAAAAAGATATTAAGGTAACCCCCCGCATCGGCGTGGATTA
>DASPJH010000034.1:0-2433 GCA_035628715.1 Bacteroidia bacterium | reverse complement strand
CTGTTTTCTTTTGAATAGAAAAGAGCGCTTAATTTCATATTGGGAGCAATAGCGTTGTACTGGCGCCTGAATTCCTCCACCATGTTCAGTTCGGGATTGTTCATCCGGGCTGATGATGCAGAATCAAGGGCACGGTTAAACTCAGGGCTGTTTGCGTTGTTTGCCAGCGCACGGATAATATCGGCCTGCGATATTTCCATCACCACGTTCATACCGCCCTGCAAGTCAAGACCCAGGTTCAGCTGGCGGTCTTTTACTTCCAGGTAGGTGAAATTTTTAAACAGCAGGTTGTACACCTTTTGAGGGCCCATAGAATCCAGGTACCTGCGTTCAATCTCCGGGTTTCCCTGTGCCTCTTCTTTAGCTTCACTTTCAATGGACATGGCCCTGAATGTGAATGAAAGCTGATAAATACACATCAACACCAGCGCAACAGCGAAAAACTTAACAACGCCTTGATTTTTCATTCGGTTCGTTTTATTATACTTCTTACTTATTAGTGCGGTTTATAGCAAATTTTTAAAGAACGGCAAATATAGAAGTAATGCTATAAAAGTGCAAAGACAGCCGCCTTGTGAAGGTAATTTTTTATAAAGTACTGATGGTAAAATGTTTATAGTTGAAATTTAAGAGTTTATCTCGATAAAACGTTCAATATCCTTCTCTTTGCCCAGCACAATAATGGTGTCTGTGTCATAAATAATCGTATTTTCTTTGGGAATACCAAAGATATGCGCTTCGGTGGTGGGCTCCCCTTTCTCGTTTATCACCTCGTACTCCCGTTTAATGGTAATCAGGTTCAGCTCATAGCGGGTTTGCATTTTTATATCTCCCACGGTTCTGTTCCAGATACCTGCCGGGGGCCGTATTTCAGCAATCTCGTAATCATCGGGCAACTGCAAAAAGGTCATTACATTGGGGTGTATCAGCCTTTCTGCCACAATTATCCCTACTTCATCTTCCGGAGAAAGTATCTCCATTATCCCCATCTTTTCAATTATCATCCGCTGCTGTTTGTTACCTGCCCGGGCAATAATCCGCTTCACCTTCAGGTCCATCAGGTGGGCTACCGTAAGCAGCAGGGCTTCAAAATTTTCACCTATGGCCACCACCACTGCATCCATTTCGGCTACATTCACAGCTTCCAGGGCTTTCACATCGGTGCTGTCCATTGTAATGGCGTAAGCCACCTCGTCGCGCAGCACATCCACTTTGTTTTCGTCGCTGTCAATGGCTATCACCTCAGCGCCCCGCTCCGAGAGGGTTTTGGCAATTTTTGTCCCGAAACGGCCCAGGCCAACTACTGCAAATCTGTAATTCATGGTGTATAGGTTATCAATTTTGTTTACCGGCCACGTAACAATGCCCTGAAATGGTTCTCCACCACGGCCAGGCTGTTGTTAAAATGGCTGTTGTTTATAATTATAATGTCTGCCAGCTCTTTATAGGGTGCAAGGTACTTCTGAAAAGCCGGTTTCACATGATATTGCCACTGGTAATTCACCATATCCAGCGGTATGCCGCGCTCCTGCACATCTCTTTGCATACGGCGGCGCAGCATAATATCTTCTTCAGCATCCACAAATACCTTAAGCGAAAATAAATTGAAAATATCCTTAAAATGAAAAATAAAAAGGCCTTCGATAATTATAATAGGAGCGGGACGGTACTCAAACCACTTTTTCTCCTCGTTTGGATTATTAAAGTTATACGATTGCTTTTTTATCACCCGCCCGGCCAGCAGGGTAAGCAAATCGGCATGAAACCGGTCGTATTCTATAGCTTCGGGGAGATCAAAATTTACTTCGCCGTTTTCATCTTTTACCTGCTGCTCCAGGGGTTTGTAATAATCATCCTGCGAAATGAAACAAACTTCCTCCTCGCTGAATTTCTCTCTCAGCGATTTTAAAAACTGCGTTTTCCCGCTTGCACTTCCGCCTGTAATACCTACCAGGTAAGGTGTTTTCATCTATGGTTTATCATTCACTATTTAATATCAACTAATTAATAATTAACAGGTTACACTTTCCTGAAACTTTAATAGTTAATAGTAAATAATAATAAGGTTAAGACTTCTCTCCCAGCCACCAGCGCATTTTAGGTTTCACTTTGCGCAGGCCGTATTTCACCACGGCATGTTCCTGTATATGGCTCATGGCAAGGTCAAGGTCGTCGGTAACCAGCATTAGGTCCTTGTCCTGTGCATCCACCGTGCGCTGCTCAATCATATAATCCACCATCTCCATAAATTTCTTCCAGTACTCCTCTCCTATCAGCACCACCGGAAAGTCCTCTATTTTCTTGGTTTGGATAAGCGTAAGCACTTCTGCCATTTCGTCCAGGGTACCAAAACCACCGGGCAGTACCACCAGCGCATAGCTGTATTTTACCAGGAACACCTTGCGGACAAAGAAGTATTTAATGCTTACCCAT